>CAZVJZ010000049.1:0-9332 GCA_964627655.1 uncultured Candidatus Bathyarchaeia archaeon | reverse complement strand
GGAAGACCATACACCGAGTGTTCCTTAACGGTAAAACCGTGAGTCGAATATTAACCGTCGAGAAGCCGTTCGATTTAAAGGCTTTAGCCGAGAGGCTTGAGAAGGTTTTCCCCACCATGGTAGACACATCGAACATAGACAAAGGTTTCATCTGGGTTATGGGTAAGATAAAGGTGACCGAGAAGGGTGTAGTGGAGGGTTCTGGTCCAGCCGCCGAGAGGGTGAAGCGGATCTATGACCTATTCGTAAGCGAGACTAAAGGCTAGATAGACCACCTAAAGGAAACCTCGCCTTTTTCTCCCTTTTCGTATCGTGGTTCACTTACGAACTCATACAGATAATCGACTGTCTCCTTAGCCTTCAGGTCGAGTCCGCTTACCTTCACGTCCAAGTCTATCACGTTTTGAAGAACCTCCATCACGGCTAACGCAGCGTCAGGGTCTGGATATTGCCCTGTAGTTTCACCCAACAGACATAACCCGTGCATCCCCCTAAGCTTCCCCAACCCGATCAGCAGGCCCGCCGCACCGAAGATGTGTCCACCTTTAATCACCGTGGCACCGTACTTCACGGCCTTGTTCAGCATTTCCTCATCTGTTGCGGCGCAGTACACCTTTAAGGGTGAGGAGACACTTTCCACTCGCATCCCGCCTAGGGTGACTACTGTTTCTCCTCCGAAACCCTGAAAAACGTCGAGTATACGTCCGTAGAGTTCATATTGCCCGAAGGGTGTAAGTGCCTGAGTGTTACCGTACAGGAAGACTAAGTCACCGCCTCTATTCCTCCTGAAGTAGTAGAGCCTATTCTCGGATGATGCCACTCCCCCGTCTTCAGTCGAGGTGGAGAAGTCTTGGAAGGCTGAAGACTTCACCTCGGCGAATGGCTTAGCGTTCAGCTCCCTGATGAGGTGTAGGGTCACTATGCTCGCTACGAATCCTATTCCAGGTAATCCCTCGATCAGTATTGGGTCGTTTAGAGTAGGCTTCTCGGTAAACCTGACGTGACATACCATTATTATGTGGCCTCTGTTTATTGTGTATTGAAAGGGGATACTTAAGTTTAATTCGGTGATGGAGGATTGGCTTTCGAAGTAATGGAACATGACCTTGCGGGCAGGGTCGGAAGGCTGAAGACTAGAAGCGGAGTAGTCGAGACCCCCGCCCTACTTCCGGTTATCAACCCTAAGGTTCAACCTATAACCCCACGGGAGATGAAAGAGAAATTTAAACTAGCAGCGGTAATCACGAACGCCTACATCTTGATGAAGAGATACGGTGACAGCGTGATAGAGAAAGGTGTCCATAGATTCCTAGATTTCGAGGGGGTAGTCATGACGGACTCAGGCGCCTACCAGATCTTGGTCTACGGCGAGATCGAGGCGACGCCCCGTGAGGTCGTGGAGTTTCAAGAAAAGATAGGCTCAGACATAGCCACGATACTCGACGTGCCGACCGGCTGGAACGTAAGTCGAAGGAGAGCGGAAGAAACGGTGGAGACCACCATAAGAAGGGCTGAAGAACTATTCAAGTACAAGAGCAGAGAGGACGTTCTCTGGGTTGGACCTATACAGGGTGGCCTCTACTTAGACCTAGTAAAGGAGTCTGCAAGGAGGATGTCGACCCTACCTTTTCAGATATACGCTCTTGGAAGTCCGACGGCCTTGATGGAAAACTATCTATTCACAGACCTAGTAGACATGATAGTTTCCGCTAGAAGGCATATACCTGAGTCCTGTCCCTTCCACCTCTTCGGTGCAGGCCACCCTTTCATGCTGGCCTTAGCCGTGGCTTTAGGATGCGACCTCTTCGACTCCGCGGCCTACGCGATCTTCGCACGTGAAGGTCGATACATGACAGACTGGGGCACCGTTAGACTGAGCGACCTCCGCTGGCTGCCTTGTTCATGCCCAGTCTGCGCAGAGAACACCCCGAAAGACCTTATGGAACTGCCTGAAGAGGAGAGGTTTAAAGCCTTAGCACGCCATAACCTCTACACATGTTTAGCCGAGATTAAGCGTATAAGGCAGTCCATCCGTGAGGGTAGGCTTTGGGAACATCTAGAGGTTAGAGCGAGGAGTCATCCCTCCCTTCTCTCCGCGTTGAGGAGGCTCAAACGTTACGTTAAGTATCTAGAGGAGAGAAGCCCTGTTACGAAGAGGAGAGGCTTATTCTTCTTCGACTCCCTAGGGCTGTTTAGACCTGAGGTGTACAGGTATAAAGAGAGGCTCCTCGAGAGACTTCGTTTTGAAGGTAAGAAGGTATTAATATTGCTCCCGAAGCCCTCCTCCAAGCAGTTCTTCGCCTCACGTGAATACAAGGAACTGAAAGCCGTTGCGTCAGAGGCTCTCGGCGGAGAAGCTGAAACGTTGCATCTATGCCTTTACGACGCGCCTTTTGGAGTGATACCTATCGAGCTCGAGGGAACCTACCCGCTGGCTCAATACGTTACGGCAAAGCCTCTAGACCGAGAAACAGTGGACTTCGTGGTTGACTTGATAGTAGCTTACCTTCGTGAGAGCAGATACGAGATAGCGGTTCTGGTAGAATCTGACGGTGAACTCAGAGAGAGGTTGACTGAGGCTTTTGAGGATGTATGTACGCGTAAAGGAATCTCCTACAAGCGGTTAACGGCCGACGAGTTCTGGAGTAAAGAGAATCTAAAGCGAGTTTTTGAGGCAATAAACGAAAAATTAAAGAGGACGTAAAAGAAAGTTAAAGTTTAGTTTAAACCTTTATATTCATCGGCTCCAAACCCTTTTTAATGTTAAGCGGTGAGTGAGTCGCCTCTAAACAGCAACAGATAGGAAGGTGAAGCGGATAACCCTTAAATTAAAGTTTCTCGGCGGCTGCAACGAGATAGGTAGGATAGCGATAGCCGTAAAGAAGGACGATACACAGATCCTGCTGGATTACGGCGTATTGTTTAACGATCAACCCGGTTTTCCGATGCATATTCCCCCAAGAGAAGTCGACGCTATATTCTTGACGCATGCCCACCTAGACCACTCGGGCGGAATCCCACTATTCCACATTACATCCTCGGTTCCCGTGTACGGGACGAAGCTAACCTTTGAGCTCTCAGAACTGCTGATCGCCGACTTCATAAAACTCTCAGGATACTATCTTCCCTTCGAGTACCTAGATTTAAGGTCGATGATGAGAAACTGTGTGTTCATGGAGTTCGGGAAGCCTGTCACGGTCAAGGACATGAAGGTGACGCTGCTGGATTCCGGACACATTCCCGGAGGAGGTCAGATACTGATCGAAACAGAGAAAAAACGCATATTATACACCGGGGATTTCAACACGATAGACACCGAGCTACTGAAGGGTGCAGATACAGAGTACGGTAAGCTAGACTGCCTTATAATCGAGAGCACCTATGCGAACGAAGATCATCCTGAGAGGAGAAGCCTAGAGAAGTCCTTCGTGGAGAGTGTAGAGGAGGTGGTGGAGGAAGGCGGAACGGTCCTTATACCCGCCTTCAGCGTGGGGAGAGCGCAGGAGATAGCATGTGTCTTGAGAACACACAACTTTAATCATCCGGTTTATATGGACGGGATGGCTAGAAAGGTGAACCTGATACTTCTGAACAACCTTACAGGTCTCCGAGACCCCATGCTGTTTAAGGATACTATGCACATGGTCAGGGAGGTAGGTGGATGGAAGGAAAGGAGAGAAGCCATGAGAAAGCCGGGTGTCATAATCGCCCCGGCCGGGATGCTGAAGGGTGGACCTGCAGCATATTACATTCAGCATATCGGTAAAAAGAAGAATAACGCCGTCTTTCTGGTAGGCTTCCAAGTTCCGGGTACTCCTGGCAGTGAGCTGATCGAGAAAGGACGTTGCGTTATAGACGGGAAGGTGAGGAAGGTTAAGGCTAGAGTCGAGAAGTTCGACTTCTCTTCGCACTGCGGTGCCAGAGAGCTCAAAGAGACCGTTAAATCCTTGGAGGGTAACCCAAAAGTTTTCGTGATTCACGGTGCGAACACCAACTGCCTCGACTTTGCGGAGTGGATTAAGAGTGAGGTCGGATTGGATGCTGAGGCCCCCGAGACCGGAGACGTGGCATCTATATGAAGGTTTCGGTCGTACCGATAGGCGGGTTCGACTTAGGGTTGGCTGAGGACATACGTCTAGGTGTTTCATCGGCTATCCCAAACGTTGAGTGTGTGGTAGAGAATTTCTCCATAGACTTGCCTCAGGGGTATTATGATCCTGCTAGAGGGCAGTACCACTCCACCATGCTTCTTCGTGAGCTTGAGTTGAGAACCAGTGCTTTGAATTCGCATAAAGTGTTGGGGGTAACCGAGGCAGACATCTACGTTCCAGGAATGAACTTCGTCTTTGGGGAAGCTAGACTATCCGGTAGATGCTGCCTGATATCGACCTTCAGGTTGAGGCCTGAGTTTTATGGTTTACCAGGAGATAGAGACGTTCTGCTGGAGAGGTGCGTGAAGGAGGCCGTACATGAACTAGGACATACTTTAGGCCTCCAGCATTGTCCGTTACCCTCCTGCGTGATGCACTTCTCACTGAACATATACTCCGTAGACCGTAAAACCTCTCGCTTCTGTAGGAACTGTAGACGTAAACTGGAGAGGTATCGTGGGTCTGTTTAAGGGTGGCGCATTACATTGCCAAGAAAATTTTGGAGCTTAAGTCTGCGTCTCCTCTATGTTTATCCTTTAGTTCTATAACGTTAGAAAGAGGCTCAGATGAGTTTACACTGTCTTCTCTGATCAAGGATCGTTCTCTCGGTCTCTGCTAGATTTTCCCTATGTGCAGGGATAGCTTCCAGTTTCGGCTATACCTCGACTACCTTGCACTCGATCCTCTTTAAGACCTCATCTAGCTTCTCGCTTTCAATCTTTAACGTATAGAGCCTCCTTCTGGTTCTTAGTTTAAGTTTAACCAGGTTTCCCAAACGCTTTATCCTGCAATATTCAGCTCTCTTCGAGATCTGTATGAACTCTTCTAAGTCGAGAACCTCGGCTGGCATGGTTGCTATCATCGCCTCCCGCCATGATCACCTTACCGTTTCCAATTAAGACTTATATCAGTTTCCCTCTGAAGCAGACGAGGCCGACGTTCACAACAGGTTCAAACGTATCGTATGAGGAGGTATATCCCGACCATCTCCCAGACAGCCCCGGATGCCAGTAATATGAGGACTATAACGAATATCTTAGCCGCATCTTTCCAAGCCTCTTTGAATGCCGTTAGCCTACTCTCAGTTCCATACCTCGCCGGGAATACAGAAGCCAACGATATGTTGACACCTGCCGCACTGGAAAAGACGTACGCGCCGAGCTCCAAGATAAGCGTTCCTGCACCCACTATAAACGCTAAAGGAGAATGACCCAATACTTGAGGATAAGTTAAACCTATAACGAAGCCTCTAATTAAACCGACTAAGCCTATCCCGACAGCCCCTAAAAGAGGTAATACTCCAGGTAAGGTCGTAGTTAAGAACGCGCCTAGACAGAGGTTTACTGTGAACGTTATGAGTATGGCCGCCAGCAGGTTACCTGCCCTGAGATACTCTAGGATTATCGTGAATACCTCTTGGCTGAGAAGATATCGCTGAACCTCCTCCTCTAACTTGCTTGCGTAGCTATCTCCCATAGAGGTTAGAGTGAAGCCGGCTAGGAAGGACGTGGCGTAGAGAGCCGCGATCACTATAACTATCGTTCTAACCCTTCTGACAGCCTCCAGAGACTGTTTAAACATGCTTGAGGGAGACAATCTCCAACCGTCCACTAATAGATAAAATCATCCAACGCTTTTAATCTTTAACCATGCTGCTCGTTAAGTTTGCCGTTATTTCAACTTTTCCTCTAAGAAGTTTACATAGGTTTCTAGGATTAGAATGGCTGTTAGATGCAGTGTAAATCATATAGGTTCTTCGTCAAGTTTTCCCTATTTTCCTTTAAGCTTTCGAAGTATAGGTTGCTGCGGTAACCTCAGAGTGGCTAATATGGAGAGAGGTGTTTGATGGACTTTAGTATCAGTCTTTTACCAGAGTGGTTCAGCGATGAGAATGTTATGTTTGGTGGAGAGTATCCTAGCTCTCAGTCTAGCTCCTACCGGGATCTCTTCAGCGTTTATCAAGGTTAGGCTCCTGTCTCTTCTAACCGTAACGGCGAGCTTCTCTCTCTTAAGCCATCCAGGGCCTACTACTTCGACTTTAACCTTCTCAAATCTCCTATACGGGTTCGGAATCATCCTCCGCCTGTGTATTCCAAAGTCCTCCACGCTTAGGACGAGTTTAACTCCGTAGGCTTCCTCCCAAGCCTTCAGCTGACTATAAAAGTCTCTCCAAGGAGTCGGTCTAACCCCCCTCACTTTCCTTCCATGCTTATGCACCTCGTATCTCTGTATTCCTAGAGGAGGGAACCTTTTTCCCGCACCGATGCTCAACGAGAACTCTATTATCTTCGGTATCTCTTGGTCGTTGACTGTGGGAACCCAGACAGGAGCGACCAGCAGGTCTATCTTAGTGTTCGAGACTACGTACCGCGTAAGGTTTTTTATCTTCTCGACATCATACCACTCCGTGTCGGATAGCTTTCTAGCTAAGTCTGGGTCTAAAGCGTCTATCGAGAAGTTTATGCGGGTTAAACCTGCCTCAGAGAGTTCGTCTAGAAGTCTTTCGTTTAAGATCGAGCCGTGTGTTTGCATCGAGACTACTTCTACACCGTCGACTTGGCTGAGTGCTTGAACCAATTCTACTAGGTCAGGATACGTTACAGGGTCTCCGACCGTGTCTATATGGGCTTCTATGCTGTGTGCACCCTTAAAAGCGACTAGCCTCTCGAACTCCTCGACTAGATAGTCCATTGGAACCTTATACTCCGTCTGCCTGACCTTCGACTTCGGCCCTGCGTTCGTCGAACAGAAGATGCATGATAGGGGGCATGCGGAAGACGGTCTAACTTGAATCAGGTTTGTCCCCCTATCTATTAGGCCGAAGGCTATACATCCTATGAGTGGGATGGGGTCCTGTACTTCGAATACTTCTCTTCCAACTTCTACCGGACATGTGTCTAGAACTCTCCGGTTCAACCTGCTCTCCCAACCCTTTTATTCACGTGTAGGATTTATATCGAACTTTGGAAGAGGAGATAAAAAGAATCTGGGGCTACCTCCTTCCACTCGTCTATCAAGCATCATCGTTATCTATTCGTCCTTAGGTAAAATAAGATTGCCTCTAAACCACCTGAAGTCCGTAATCTTTAAATTACTTTCAAATTACTTTTCTCTTGTCTATTGGGAGGAGTGCATTTTGAAAGTCTTCAATTACCGGGAAATCCCTCCGGTTAGGATCAGAAGTAGGTCGTCGATGAGGTGGCTCATAACCGAGAAGGACGGTGCGAGAAACTTCGTGATGAGGCATGTGGAGGTCGAGCCCGGAGACGATAGACCTCCCCACGTTCACCCCTGGGAACACGAGATATTCGTGTTGAAGGGTAAGGGTGTCGTTAAATGCGGCGGTGAAGAGGCGGAGTTCGGCGCAGGTGACGTGTTGTTCATCCCTCCCAACGAGCCGCATGAGTTCGTCAATATAGGAGACGAGAAGCTCGTTTTCCTCTGTATTATACCTGCAGGGGTGAACTTGAAGGAGATAAAGGTTCTCTCAGAGAAGTAGACTATTTTTGAAATGGTTTAAATGTGCTCGTTCCCTTTATTTTCTAGGCTTTTGAGAGGATAAAGAGTTGGGTGGGAAAGGTAGTGTATACCGGGAAGGTAACCTAAAGTTTATCGAGAGGGTGTTAACCGAGATCCCCGGTTTTAGAGGCTATAAAGAGAAGAAGCTGCGTAGAGAATCTGATAAACTCTTGAGGAAACATCTCTACCGTAGGCTTATAGACGCCCGAAGCGACTTGAAGGAGGTTTTTCAAAAACTGTCAGATTATAGGCGGTATGAGTTGTTCTCTGAGATGAATAAGCTCATCGCAAGACTAGACCGGGTAGCCGAGAACGTCAATCATGCATCATACGGCTACACCGGCTTCTTCAACGTCGTTAAGGTGGAAGAGGAGGCTCTCGATAGGATGATAGAGTTCGACGGTCTACTCGTAGAATATGTAAACGAGATATCTAAAGCGGCGGCCGAGTTTAAGGAGTCCATCAGAAGCCTGAAGTTCGGTGAGGCTAAGGGCTACATAGAGGAGGTAGGCGACACCCTAGAGGCTCTAGAAGAGAAGTTCAGTGAGAGGATGGAGTCCATCTTGGAGATGAAACATTAGATTCCGCAGGTTATAGAGTGGAAGAGTCCTAGGCCAGAAACTTTCTTGAAGAGCGCCCTGCTTAGCGCTCTCGCCTGTGGCCTACAGCAAGCGGAGGGGAAAACGTAAGCCTATTTTTCTCTCCTTTTTAAAGTTACCATGCCGGCTATTTTTACATGAGATCGCCATGGCATAGCAATCTCAGTCTTCACCGTCCGTGCCACATCGCAGCAATTTAAAATTTCACTTTTTCAGAAATAGGTTGAGCGGTTACTCATTATAAACCATTTGTAGGTTAGTGTGAAAATTTTGCCGAAACAAAATTAAAGCCTAAACTCAGGTATAAATTGATGATGCCTGATTAAATCTATCTGTTTTTTACGATTGTTTCTTATGAATTCTAATTTAATAAAACTTAAAGCGTATTACCCGTAGATATAATATGTGTTTTCGACCGAACTGGTTAAAAACTCCTCAAAAGTTTGGGAGGAAATCCATGATGGATACATTCTCTATAAAAGACGTGGAGAAAAGTGCAGGAAGGTTTTCTGAGAAATTGCGGATCGCTTTTTATGACGTCTTTGAAGACCTCTTTGGAGACGTTAGCGGAAGAGTGATCTTGAGTTATCTTGAGATAAAAACAAGGCAAACAAGTTTCCGGATGAACATGAAGGAATTATTCGCCGACCCTGAGAGAGCCTTAGAATTGTTGAGGACGGTATTTGGCGACACAACTTATAAAATTATAGAGGAAAAGATTCTAGAAGCGCTATCTGAACTCCATGAGACTAGACAGAACAGAAGACAAGACTTAAAAAACCTGATAAACGCTTTGAGGATGATTCAAGAGAAAGCAACGTCATGCATGATACGGTGAAAAAGGAAACCACAAAAATTTGTAGCAAGCGTCTACTCGAAAAATAGATGATCCTTCAGCGCTAACTACATATTCTATAACTTGGTTCTCTATATTCTCATCTATCACCATCCTCTTAACATTTCCATCCTGCCCCACGGCCTACAAGATAAAAAATTCGGCGTGAAGTCTCGGTAAGCATTTATAAATAGAGTGCATGATCGGGGGTTCACCTTTCAGGGTCTC
>CAZVJZ010000048.1:0-9455 GCA_964627655.1 uncultured Candidatus Bathyarchaeia archaeon | reverse complement strand
TGAACGTCGAGACCTTCGAACCCACGAAAAGCGGGAAAATCAAGTTCGCGCATCCTGAAGGGACTCACGATGACAAGTTCTGGGCGATTGCTCTAGCGGTTTACGCGGCTCACACTCATAGATTCATGTCTGGAATCGTGGAGTTGGGAGTGACGCCTGAGAAATGAGGCAGATCGCCTTATGGCGTTGTATTCGTTGCGGGGAATGTTGCCGGCATATGGTCGGGAAGAAGTTCGGGATGGCGCTTCTACCCGAAGAAGCGAAGAGACTTAAGGTTTTAGCTTCACGTCGTGGTGTCTCACTTCACCTTAAACCTCTCACGTGGAACGGGTTTAAAGTTACGCTCTACCAGTTTGCCGAGCCTGTTTGCCCCTTCCTCACCAGAAACGGCTGCTCAATCTACCGTTGGAGACCTCTAGCGTGTAAGATGTACCCGCTTCACCCCTACGGCGTCTCGGACTGCACATTCATGGATAGGATGCAGAGAAGGGGGTTTCATGTCATCTTCCCACCGCAACTCGAAGCCGCAGGTAAAAGATACATTCGCCTCGTGGTTCCACGAATAAAAGAAGCAACATACCGCTACAACCTTAACCGAGGATGGGAGTCTAACACGTGCTTCACGTTTAAACCTACATGCTGTTCCACCTGCATGTAGCATCCGAAAATTCACGTATTTTTGGAGTAGAATTGTTCGGTTGGCTTAAACGTAGACGGAGAGTTGAAGGCTTAGTCGAAGTAGATTCATGGTCTGCTGGAAACGCAGTTTTGATAGCCTCCTCAGAGCAGTCTATCACGTATGGCTGTATCCGCAGAACATTAGAAGACGCCAAACTAATCGAAGCTAAGTCGAACTTGAAAAGAGCTATGAGGTTTCCGGTCTTGACTAGAGCAGGCATCGAATACCCAGACGACCTCATGGACTTCCAAGACTATCTCGACGCTTACTATTATGTGCCTTACGTGGCTCGGGCTATAGATGTCAAACAGTTCATGATCTGGCAGGCGGGCTACGACTTAGAAGCCGCTGATGAAGCCAGCAAAAGGCGTGTCGAGGAGTTTCTTCGTGAGGTGGAGGCTGACACAGTTATCCGTGACGGAACCCTCTACGCACTTATCTTCGGTAACATGTACTGGCGTGTAGATAAGAAAGGCGATTCCGTTAAACTCACGCCGCTCGACCCCATGAGGGTGGGTATAAGACTTGACTCAGAGAAGGAGCATGTAGAACGCTACGTCTACACAGACCGGCAGAATAGGACACGTGAATACAGGCCGAACGAGGTTATACACCTAAAGTTTAATGCGGAGCCATGGAGCCTATTCGGCGTCTCCACGCTTAGACGGGTCCTACCGACGGTTAAACAGATTCTGTTCATGGAGGAGAAGCTCCCTTGGATAGCCCGCCGAAGAGCGGACCCTCTGCTCGAGATACAGATAGGCGGCCCAGAAATGCCTGTGGATAGGGCGAAGTTCAACCGAATAAAGAGCCAGATTAAGAATCGTAAACCGGGCGAGGACATCTACCACGACGGGATACTTAAGATTCAGGAGGTCTATAAGGGTCCCGGGATGGGTGGAACACGACAGACCATCGAGCCTTTGCTCAGACACTTTCAGGATAACCTCGTGGCAGGCTTAGGGGTTCCCGAACCTGCCTTAGGCTTCGGGAGAACCACTACTCAAGCCACGGCTGAATATCAGGAGCGCATCTTAGAGGCTGAAGTCCGGGCGTATCAGAGAGCGATCAAGCGTATGCATGAGAATCAGCTTTTCAAGTTGATCAGGACTCGTAGCCCCGTCAAGCTTGTGTGGAGGCCTCTGAAGGCAGAAGATGTCTACCAGTTATCGAAGAAGCTTATGGACGAGATAGAGCATGGAGTTGTTTCTCCTGCCTATGCCCGACAGAGGCTGGGATACCCGGACGAAGCAGGCAGAGACGCAGTCATAGATCAACGTTTAGTTCCCGTTGGAGGTGATGGGTGACGCCCCTCCATCCCGACTTCCAGAAGATACTCGACCAGTTCATCAAGCGGTATGGGAAAGAAGAAGGTGAAAGACTTTTCTGGGCTTGGGTAAACAAGATGGGGCTTAACCCCGATAAGCCCTACCGTATGCCGCAGGAGAAGTTCAGCTGGGCTAAAAGTGTCTTACAGCTTGTCAGGCAGGACGCGGAAGCAAAGTACTACAAGGTTGAGGCTCTCTTCCCGCTCGTGAGCATGAACCGTAACGTCTACACCGAAGACGAATTGTTGAGGGCTGCAAGGACTCTCATAGGGAAACCTGTCAACCTGAACCATACTGATAGGGTCTTGGACGGCGTGGAGGTAGTCGACGCGGAGTATGAGGACGGAGCCGTAGAAGTCCTACTTAGAGTCCCGAAAGACTTAGAGGTAGATGGGAGGCATCTCGTAGACCTGATCGACTCCGGCGAAATTCTTCACGTTAGTATAGAGGCCTCATGCAGGCAGGTTACGCCTACAGTGATGGGTAGGGAGGTCGGCAGGAAGTGCGAGGGACTCCTCTTCACGGGACTCGCGTTGCTGAGCAAGGACGTGTTGCCGGGAATCCCCTTGACGCGTATCGTGCCTGCGGAGGCGATAGTCGAAGCGTATGGTGAGGAATGCTTGAGCAAAGATAAACTCGAGATAAGGGATGTTAAGAGGTCTAAAGAGAAGGGAGAGGCGAGCGAAGCGGAGTGGACTACAGCGTTCATAAACAGGTTACCTGACGCGGCTTTCGCAGTGATCGAGCCAGCCTACAAGCGTGGCGAAACCGAGGACAAGCGTTGCCGCCATCTACCGCATCATGGTCCAGACGTGAAGGACCCAGATGAGCATTCAAGCGTGGACCTTCCGCATCTACGGAACGCTCTGGCGAGAATGAATCAGATCAAGCCTATAACCGACTCCATAAGCACTGAAGAACTGCGTGAAAGGGCGAGAAGACACCTGATGAGACATGCTAAGGCGTTGTTGAAGACCTATCAGGAGACCTTCACGGGCGAGGAGAAGACGGCGATCATCCTCGACTGGCTGGAGGATATCGACGTAAGACTTGAACTTATCGAGGAATACGTTAAAAACGCAAGGGGTGAGAGAGCGGGGCTGAAAGACGAATTAAAGGTAGAGGAGAAGGTGGCTGAGGAACCTCCTAAGGAAACCGAGAAAGCCGAAGAAGAGCAGGTTGAGGAGAAACCTTGCATTCTGACCCGCGAGGGTTTCTGGAGGAGATTCCGTGAGCTCAGAAGTGAGGGTTTAAGCAAGTCTGAGGCTTACAGACTCACGGTCTTCGAGTTCATAAGGGCGCTTGAAGAGCTTCTATCACAGTCCTCTCAGGACGCGCCGTAGCGGCTCCTCGGCGCTTACCCCGAACCCGGTGAGCCGGGAGGGGAAATGTGGAGCCTAAACAATCCGGAAGGTGATGCCTCGTGAGCAAGCTTCAAGAGCTACGTGAAGCTTTAGACGCCTTCTACGCAAGCGAGTATGCTGAGAAAACCGTTAAAGAGCTATTAACTACTACGACAAATGTCGCCCTACCGACTTTGGTTCAAGCGAGGGCAGTCCTAGAACTCCAGAACTGGGTGGACTTAAGGCCGTACACGCATAGGGTTAGAGTCCCGAAAGGCGCTGGCAAGACCGTCGAGATCCAACGCTTAACCCAGCCGGAGTATAGCACGTGGGCCGAGGGCACCTCGCTTTCAGCCGCCGACCCGACCGTAGCTAAGGCATCCGTCACTATCGAGCAGATAGGGAAGAACACGAAGGTAAGCGACCTACTCGCAAACACTTCTGCGATTAATTTCGTCGAGGAGATAGGCCGCATCCATGGAGGCTGCGTCGCTCAGGGAATCTTCGACAAGATAGTAGACGCAATAGCCGGGCTTTCAGGCGTAAACACGGTCTCCGTAGGAACCGCAGGCGACGGCGCTGAAGCAGACTTCACTTTAGCTAACGTGGCCGACGCTATAAGCGCGATACTCGACAGCGGATACAGGCCGGACCACATAATCACCTCGCCGAGCAAGCTATGGTCAGCCTTCACCACAGACTATGATGTCAAGCAGTTCTACGGCGCTCTGAGCGACCTAATGGTGAGTGGAACCATACCTAAAGTGCTGGGCTTGGAATGGCTCATGGACCCATACTTCGAGAAAGCTATCACAGGTGGCTCATGGAACGGAAGCGACGGGGAGAAGTACGCGCTCGTCTGCAGCCGTGGCTTCAGCGCAGCTTGGGCGGAAATGATGACGGAACCAGTCACAGAAATCTATAGGCTTCCACCGGAGCTATCTGTCTACGTGATAACACACTTGGACGGCGGGGCAGTGGGGCTAACGCCAGGAAGCGTCTGTATCATACAGCACGCAGCCTAAGTCCACACCTTCTTTTTTAATCTTTGACTGTCAGACCTGATTAACTCGGGAAGAAGTCTAAGTAGACCCTTATAAGCCAGAGATAGCATACGAGGACGGCGCAGCAGAAGCAAGCTTTTCTACTGCTGAAGGTTGGCGGTTAGGTTTTCTCTCCCCTAGACTGGTCTGAAGCGAAATTCTTAACGGCTAAATACCACATCTATAGTCAGCCTGCTACCTTTAAGGTATATGTTTATGAGAGCTACGGATCTAAAGAACCCACTCTACCTTTAGTGGTTGCACCGACTCTTTCACCTGCATCGCGATGTTTTTGCAGCGATAGGTTTAACGCTAACCTAAAGAAAAGTGCTATAACGACATAACTATGCCCATCCTCTTTTTTCTCGTTTAATTGGGGAAACCATGGGAAACTATGTCGATGTAGACGAGGTTAAACTTCACAGCCAAATTACCTATGAGGATCTCGGTTTCGCATCTGAAGCAGACTACGACTCTTTCCTGAACGACTTGATCACTCAGGCAGAGGCTGTCGTCGAAGATCACTGTAGGGTTCCCTCAACCTTCTTTAAGGCAGGCGGCTTAACCTTCATGGATGAGCGCTACGACTACGACGAAGGGTTCATAGCGCTTAGACACTACCCCGTTCTGGAAGTTTTGAATGTAGACGTGAACGTTGCGGGCTACGGCGAAACAGAGGACTGGGTTACGCTCGATCCTTCAGACTATGTAGTGTATCCGGATGAGGGGCTGATTAAACTCGTTAGCGGAGAAAAGCCCTCGGTCAGGGATAGGTCCGTGAAGTTAACCTACAAGGCAGGCTACACCACGGTTCCTGAGGCTGTTAAATTTGTGTGCGTTCAGTTATGTAGCAACTATTTACATGCGGTTCTACAGCGTAAGGTCTCGCCTATAGTCCGTGTCGGCGACTTCGCAGTCAGACTTGTAGTCCCGGAGGTCTTCACGGAGGAACTAAAGAAAATGCTTCTACCATACGCAAGGTCGAGGATGACCGCAGAGTGATAGAGGTTAAAGTAAAGGCTTCGGGACTTAAACTTGGAGTGCTGAACCTTAAGCAGGCTGCAGGTAAGCTTATTCAAGACCTCTCGGATTATGCAGAGAAGACCCTGCGTGAGGAAGCACCAGAAAAGACAGGAGCCCTAAAGAAGTCTATACGGAAAACGGTTTCCGGCTTAGAGGCTGAGATAGGTTCGCATGTTCCTTACACAATCTACGTCGAGTACGGGACAAGACCTCACGTGATAACGCCTGTCCACGCCCACGCTTTAAGTTTCGAGGTAGGCGGTGAAACAGTCTTCGCGAAGCTTGTGCATCATCCCGGAACTAAGCCTAACCCGTTCGTCAGGCGGACGGCAGAGAAGACCACGCGTAGGATCCCACAGGTATGGAGAAACGTTTGGGAGGCCGTCATAAGTGGGTTACTACAAATCGTATAAGGCAGTCTTCGACGCGGTCAGGACCGTCCTAAGCGGGATAAGCAGTATAAAACAGGTTAACGTAGGTGAGCAGCTTAAAGTCGGAAGTCTACCCTTAGCTGTTGTGAACCCTGAAGAAACAGAGATCACACAGGTCGACATAGGCGGGCTCATCCAGAACAAGATAAACTTCACGGTCATAATAGTCGTCCGCGAGACAGAGCCTGAAGACTGGTTCGAGGATGTGGTCTCCGTCATGGGCGATGTCGTCGACGCCTTCCTTGCAGACAGAACCCTGAACGGAACCGTAAAAGACTTATCTCCAACATTCTTCACGCCAGGAGAAATAAGATTCACGAGCAGGCTCTACTACGGTGGAGCAGTCAGGTTCACAGCCCTTCTCTTATACAAACAGTAACCTCCAATCCCCTACTCATAACCCTTGATTTACGACCCACCCGTCTTTTCCACTAACCCCTTAGATAAAGACGTTGAAAACGCTGTCACGTCTGAAAGTTTTCCCCATCCTAGCGTTTCCATATAAACCCGGACTAAGGTGTATGATCGGAAAACCTCTGCAAATGAAGGCTTAACTCTTCCTCTCTAAGGGTTTTTGCACGAATATATAGAGGTGGTCGATGGGTGGCTAAAGTAAAGTTCGGTCAACGACTTGTCCGTGGAATAGCCTATGGCCTCGGGCTTTTCAGCGTTTTCTACGTCGTCGGCAACGTCCTCGTAGTGGCTGCGAACCACATTGCCGGAGGCAGCGTCCTCGACCCAGTCGGTACACCGCTACTACTCGGGGGGATGGGACTCTTCAGCGCAGTAGCCACAGAGATAAGTAAAGACTTCGAAAGCGGGTGAGGTGATGGTAAAGTATGTCTACTCCGCTTCTGGGTAAAGACGCCGTGATCATGATAGACACAACCGAGATAGGATACGCTCAAGGAGTCAGGGTCGGAATAAGCGCCGACCTGATAAAGGAGTACAAGATCGGTAGCGATAAGCCTGAAGTCCTTAAGAGCGGAAACAAAGCATTCAGTGTGAGCTTCGACGCCATGTACATCGATAAATCCTATGCCGAACAGGTGCTCAACGGAGCTGAGGTAAGCGTGGTCGTTAGACCTGCCGGCACAGGGTCAGGGCTCGAGGAGATCACTATAAGCGACGTCGTACTGACCTCCTGGGAACTTACTATCAGCCAGGACGGTGTAATACTCGAGAGCGTCGAAGGCGAAGGAAAGGACATAACCTTCGGAACACAGTCTTAGAAGGTCTAAATTGATGGATAAGCGAAACATGGACGTCTACCTCAACTTTGGAATAATCTGTTACGGGCCTCTAAGCGAGATCGCTAGACTACAAGAACTCGTGGAGCGTGAATGCAGACGGCTGAGGGTGGTCTACCAGACTGTTACGGCTAAGAGGCTGTGGCTTGTCAAGCGTGTTGAGAGTCAGAGATGATACTGCACCTGATAGAAGACATGAAACGTTGGAAGCATGACGTCTGGCCTTCAGAGATAAGGATAAAGCTCAGAGGCCGGAAGAAAGCAGCTGTTATAGCTTTTCTCCTGAAGTTCAGGAGAAGGTGGAAGGAACTAAAGTGAGAACCTACATCGAGGCCTTAGAGGTCGTAAGCGAGGAAGACGTAGAGCCAGACTTCATAAGACTCGAAATCGGCGAGGACATGAGCGAGGAGGAAGCCATACAGCTGATAAAAGACTTGATGACCCCTCCATACAACATATACAGGCATCTATGCTTCCACGATGAGGAGTCAAAGAAGCCCTGTAACCTCGACCTCATCGAGGAAGTAAGATAGTGCCCTTAAATTTTAGGAAGATAGGATCAGATGGACGTAGTGGAGAAAGGTAAAAAAGCGTTAAGGAAACTCGAGGAGAAACGCGAAAAGATACATATGCTCTTCAGCATAGACGACTTCATCGCCGACGCAGAGAAGGTTCGTGAGGTCGAGGTTCCGGAGCTCGGAATCATAGTCCGATATAAATCGTTGACGAACGAGGACCTATTCAAAGTGATGAAGATCGAGGACGACACCGAACGCGGAATAGAGCTGCTCTACCTTATGCTCAGCAAGGCTGACCCTAACGTGACGCGCGAGAAGCTGCGGAAACTCAGCCCGATGGTAACCGCTCGGATTCTCAACGCCATAACTTCGAAGGAGCCTCTTTTTTTAGCCAGAAGACCGTAGCAGAGTGGATACGCTATACGCCGCAAGCCCAGAACCTCTGGCTCCTCCTACATGAGTTCAAATACACGGTAGACGAGTTGAGACGGATGACCCCCACGCAAACCGTGTTCCTCCTCGCGGGACTCGAATGGTATTACGGTCGTGTAGGTCGTGTCAAGCCGCATAGACATACATATACGCGCATACGATGAAGCATCCGGAGCGTTACGCTCTGTAGGTAGAGAAGCGGACAGGCTTAGCGGAGCGTTTAAAGGCCTCGGGAGTATAGCGAAGACCGCCGCAGGAGTCCTCGGAGGACTCCTCGCTTATGATGCGTTAAACAAGCTTAAGGAGTCAATTTCAGGCTCCATAGAGGCGTTCTCCAATTTTGAGGCTGTAACCACGAAGGTTATCGCGGCGACAGGCTTGACAGGCGAGGAGGCTGAAAATCTTAGACTCGAATTAGAGGCTTTAGCTAAGACCGCCGGGGTAGAGTTCGGGACAGGCGCAACAAAGGCGATGGAAGCACTCGAAGCACTTGTTAAGGCTGGCATGGAAGGCGAGGAAGCCGCTAAAGCCTTAACATCTGTTCTCCAGATGGCGACCATCGAGGGTATAAACACGGCTGAAGCAGCGAATCTTCTTGTCGGGGTCCTAAACCAATTCGGCTATTCTGCTCAGGACGCAGCCTATGTCACCGATGTCCTCGTTAATGCCTCCATGAAGGGTATAGACGCGGCGAGCGACTTCGGCCTCGCACTATCCTACTGCGGTAACTTTGCTTCTCAGCTCGGCTTCACGCTCGAGGAAACAACCGCGGCTCTCGTAGCCCTAAACAATCAGGGCATCGCGGCGGAGAAAGCCGGACGCTACCTGCAATCCATGTTCCAAGACCTAATCAAGAACAGCGATAAGCTCGGATTCAGCATCTACGAGACTACAGACGCGACCCGCGAGTGGGAGGCTAAAGTCAAAGAAGCGCAACAGGCGGTTGATGAAGCCAACGTGAAGTATGAGGAGATGAGCGAGGAGCTCGACAGGCTTCAAGCAGAATACGATGAGACCGCGAAAGCCATCAAGGGGATGCAGGATCAACTCGAAGACCTCGACATCCAGCAAGCGGAACTCAGACTCCAACTCGAGAAGCTACGGGATGCGTATAAGGATGGGACTATAAGCGAGGAGGATTATAAGAAGCGGGCTGAGGAGCTTGAGAGCCAGCTTAGAGACCTAAGCATACGCGAGGACGAGCTAAGGCTCGCCATGATGAAAGCGAAGAAGGAGGCGGAGGACAAGAAGCAGAGGATAGACGAACTCAAAGCGAGCATGCAAGACCAGCAGACGGTTATCGAGCAGGCTAAAGCGAGGGTTGAAGCGTTAAGGCAAGAGTACGCTAAGACAACGGGTAAGATGCTCCCGCTAAGCGAGATAATCACGCTCCTACAGAGGAAGCTAA
>CAZVJZ010000047.1:0-9556 GCA_964627655.1 uncultured Candidatus Bathyarchaeia archaeon | reverse complement strand
TTCCGATAGTCTTAGTCTCCTACGACACCTACACGACCGTACAGAAGGTTCAAGAGATCTCAGGTAAGATAAAGGCTGGAGACACTAAAAGGATAAACTTAGCTAAAGAGCTAGTTAAGAAGCACGTCGACTTCCAAGGGTTACTATCCTACATAGGACTCAGAGCTCGGTAACTCCTAGAACGTGAACAGAGAGATTCTTATACGATAGATTAAAAAGGACGTAACTTAAATTTAAATTCGAGGAAAGCCCTTAGAGACTAAATTGAAAGGGTGCTTAGTGGTGTGATGAAATGAGTAGTGAGGAAATGTTGGAGAAGATCAGTAAAGCGATAGTCGAGTTCGATATAGATAACATAAAAACGCTCATAAAAAATGCTCTAGACGCCGGGATCCCAGCATTAGACATAGTAACTAAAGGCATGGCGAAGGGTATGGAGATAGTAGGCAAGAAATACGAGGAGAAAGAGTACTTCTTGGCAGAGTTGATAATGGCCGGGGAAGTCATGAAGACAGGTATGGAGGTTCTGGAACCTCATCTTAAAGCAACTCCAGTAAGTAAGAAGGGAGTGGTGGTCATAGGCACCGTCAAAGGAGACTTACATGACATCGGAAAGAACATCGTGGTAACACTCTTAAGGTCCTCAGGCTTCGAGGTTCACGACTTAGGGGTAGACGTCGACGCCCAGAAGTTCGTGGAGAAAGTGAGGGAGACAAACGCTGATATACTAGCTTTGTCGGCGTTACTCACGACTACCATGGTTGAAATGGAGAACGTCATAAAGGCGCTAAAAGAGGCAGGGATAAGGGATAAAGTCAAAGTTATAATCGGTGGAGCACCGATAACAGAAGAGTTTGCCTCGAAGATAGGAGCCGACGGCTTCGCTGTAGATGCTGTACAAGGACTCCAGAAATGTAAGGAAATGATAGAGCAGAAAACGTGAATCCTAAAGGTCTAGCGTACGCTTTATTTTTCATCTTCGGGGAAAACTTCATCATCCCGGAAAACTTAATTTAAGTTATGGATGAGGTAAACGTTAGACCGATTAGACCCTATCAGGCTCTACTTCTAACCAAGGGATATGACAGAGTAATCGTGATCTCAGACCTGCATTTAGGCTGGGAAATAACCCTAAATCGAGAAGGCTTCCACTTCCCTACACAGATGAAGAGGCTTCTGAAGAAGACCCTTACGCTAATTAAGATAGCTAAACCGGATAGAGTGATAATCTTAGGGGACTTAAAGCACACGGTCTCAGGGGTGGAGGTCGAGGAGTGGAGAGACATACCTGAGTTCCTTGAGGCCTTAAAGAAGAGGGTAAGCGATGTCACGGTGGTCCCTGGAAACCATGATGGAAACCTGTCCTTACTACTTCCAGACGGAGTTTCCCAAGCCTCTGCAACAGGAATCACTCTCTGGGGGGAGGTAGGACTGTTTCACGGCCATAGCTGGCCTGACCCGAAACTTCTAGGCTGTAAACACCTCGTTATGGGTCACATTCATCCCATAATCTCTTTTAGGGATCCTTCGGGGTTAAGGATAAACAGGCAGGTCTGGATCAAGGCAGAGTGCGATGGGGAGAAGCTAGGTGAATCTGTGCTCAGACATCTCGGTATAAGGATCGAGAAGAACGTGAAGCATGTTTTCCTGGAAAACTTCGACCTAGAGGTTAGGTCCTCCTCCTTGATAATTCTTCCCTCGTTCAACGAAGTTCTTGGAGGAATCCCGATAAACTTGAAGGAGAATAGGGATAAAAGAAAGTCTGCCACGTTCATAGGACCCATACTTCGTTCAGGCTGCGTGAATATGATGAACGCGGAGGTCTACCTGCTTGACGGAACATTTCTAGGCAAGGTCAGGCAGCTTCAAGCGTTAAACTATTAAAATGTAGGAACGGGTCTCGGTGAGGAAGTGCAGAGAAGTGGACAAGAAGCCGGAGCTTGAGGAAGCTTGCAGAGAACTACGTGAGAGGGGATTGCCTGAAGAAAGGTTAAAAACGATGTTAAGCGATGAGGATAGATTCTTGAGGGCGCTTGAGGCAGTTAAGAAAGGGAAGGTTAAGAAGTATGTTTTTAAACCTAGTGGGAAGGTTATTTGGATAGTGGTAGGCAAGAAACGTGAATACATAGTCTTACCTAAGGTAAGCTTCTGTTCATGCGACGACTATTACTATAGAATTATGAACGAGGAAATCTCGCTATGCTATCATCTGATAGCCTGCTGGATAGCGGAAGCCACCGGAAAGTTCGACCTGATCGAGGAGGAGGACTCACTCTACGACTTCCTCTTAGGAGACTGGAAAAAACAAACTTCTTAAATACTAAATTTCCAGAAAGTTAAGTGGATAGGAGGCTTAGAGATGGAGTTAGGAACATACTTCGACACACTTGTCACATTCATTCAGGCAACAGCTCTATTAACCTTGATTCTGATATTCGTATTCCTAGCCGTAGAGAAGAAGGAGTAATCTCAAGAAGCCGAAAACCGTTTACGCCCATAGATGGATAACGCGAACAGTATTACAGCGATTATCGTTACTACAACGCCTATGAGAATCATCTCTGTCGAGAGAGGCCCTGCTCCAACGATGATCGGGATAGGCCCTATCATTATAATGGCGCCCAACCCTTCCAGCCTTCCACCTATGATGCTGCTTAACATGACACAGAAGAAGCCTGCGAAGATGAGTAGGATACTTATGAAGAATAGGTTTATGGGGTTTAGGAACCCGGAAAAAACGTTAAACTGAGGGGTCTCCGGCTCTCCACTGTTTTCGAGTAAGGTTGAGCATTCAGGGCAGAGCATACCTTCTGGAGAGACGCAGTCTTCACAGATCAGTTTTCCACAGTTTTGGCAAACATATTTTGCGGGTTTTTCACCACACACTTCACAGACAGGCAGAAAGATCCCTCCATTCACAGAAACCTGTTCAGAATGAACATAAATACGAAAGCTATAACCATCAACACTATCCCGAGAATCATGAGAACCTTTAAACTTTCCTTATCGGTTCCGAAGATTATTGGAATAGGGCCGATCATGACTATTCCACCACCTCTCGCCTTTTTAATGCTCTTCACTCCACCAAACGACATAAGGAATACAGAGATGAAGGCGAGGGCGAATCCTACGAAGATCAGGATCAACCCGACCGTTAGGAGGTCAAGCTCCATCCCTATACTACACCAACCTTAATGGGAGGAATCCTCAAAGATAAATCTTAATATGGGGTCTAGGTTGATAGGGTACTGAGAGACTAAAGTCTACTCAAGTTTATCCAGTGCTTCCTGAGTTGATTAAAAATGAAGTTCGAGGAGATAGTGCGTAAGATACTAGACGAGAACAAGGAGATGACGTATGAAGAACTTATGGATCTGATCGAAGGGAAGAAGAGAGAGGCTAGAGGCTACCTGACCGACGAGGGGGCAGCTAGGATAGTAGCCTCAGAGCTAGGAGTTAAGCTAGAGTATTCGAAGGTAAAGACAGACTTAGAGATCGACGAGCTGGTTTCAGGTCTAAGCGACGTCACGTTTTCGGGGAGAGTCCTCGCCGTATATCCACCAAAGAGGTTTAAGAGAAGGGATGGGACGGAGGGAAGATACGCTAAGCTAGAGGTGGGAGACAGGAAAGGGGTGGTTTCAGTAGTGATTTGGAACGATAAAGTCGAATTGATCTCAAGCCAAAATATAGCCCGGGGAGACGTAGTTAAGGTTCTTCACGGTTACGTTCGCCGTGGGTTGAGAGGAGACCTAGAAGTTCATCTCGGTTCTAAGGGGGGTCTGGAGATTCTTCCAGAAAAACAGACAGACAACCGCTACCCGCCGATAGAATACTTCAACCTGAAGATAAGAGACCTGCCTAAAAGAAGGAGAAAAGTGAGCTTGAGAGGTTTCGTACATCAAGTCTCTGACGTCCATGAGTTCAATAGAAAAGACGGAGCCAAGGGGAAAGTCCGTCGAATCCTTTTAAGCGACGAAACAGGAAAGCTTACTGTAGTCTTATGGAACGAGAAGGTAGATGAGCTGAGAGACCTTAAGGTCGGAGATCTAGTTCAGATAATTAACGGCAGGGTGAAAAAGATGAATGATAACTCCATCGAGCTACATGTAGAAAAGAACTCGATAGTTAAGGTTATAGGAAACTATTTTGAAATGGATCCTCCTACCATAAGGGACTTACAGGCAAACCTAGACCTAGACCGGGAACCTAAAGTCTTAGGAAAAATCCTCTCTCTTGACGAGGTAAAAGAGTTTAGGCGTAAAGACGGAAAAGAGGGAAAGATGGCGAGAATATTCCTCAGCGACGGGACAGGTATCCTGCAGGTGAATCTTTGGGACGAAAAAACGGAGATTCTCAGAAACTTAAAGGTGGGAGACATAGTCCTCATCGAGGGGGGATACATAACAGAAAGGTTTGGGAGACTAAGCTTGAATTTAAGCGGTTATGGATATATAGAGGTTAAACGTGAAACGGAGGATTATAAAGAGCTGGAAGGGGTGGAGCTGAAGCCGAAGAAGATAGGGAAACTCACAAGAGAGGACACTCTTGTGACGGTCGTAGGGAGGGTGAGCTCTCCGCCACAGGTTGTGGAGGTGAACGTAAGGGGGGAGAGAATGCTACTAGCCACACTAGAGATAGAGGATGAGACAGGTAGGATACCGTTTAAAGTATGGAGGGAGCAAGCATACATAGTGAAGAACTTGAGTAGAGGAGACCATATAAAAGTTAAAAATGCCTTAGTAATCTCAGATCCCTCTGGAGGAATTCAATTAACAAACATAAAGAATACTGAAGTAGAGCTTTGAACCTCTCGGGTAGAAGCTTTTTTCCTTAAGTCGTTTAAGAACAGAGTATTAAAGTGCATGATAAGTGCCGCCTTATGTTTGCTTGATGAACGAATGTTTAAATATTTTAATAGCAAATTAATAAATTTATAATTGGGTGTGAGTGTTGGATTTGGACGACTTAGACATTAAAATTTTAAAGGAGCTTCTCAAAAACGCTAGGCTTTCGTATAGGGCAATCGCCGGGAAAGTGGGTGTAGCCATAGGAACTGTTATCTCTAGGATTAAGAGGATGGAGAAAGATAACCTGATAATAGGATACTCCGCCCTATTAAACCACGAGAAACTTGGGTACCAGCTCACCGTGATAACGGAAATCACTGTCTCCAAAGGAAAACTAGTCGAAGTCGAGAATGAGGTAGCTAAACTACCTAACGTCTGCTGCGTGTACGACATCACGGGGTTGACCGACGCTATAGTTATAGCCAAGTTCAAGGATAGGAAGTCGCTGAGCAACTTCACTAAGAGTCTGCTGAGCTTACCTTACGTCGAAAGAACTAATACCCATGTGGTTCTAACTACGGTTAAGGAAGACTTTAGAATAATCTAGCAGATAAAAGGAAATTAAAAGTGTTAGAACGGTCTCCTCTAACGTTCCCTACGCCTTTCATTCTTTTTCCTTCACAAGCGATATTTCGATCGTCGATACGTTGGCTTTCGTTCCCTCAGCGCGTGTCAGCTCGACCGTGCCTATCTTTATGTCCTTTATCTTTATATCCTTCATGAAGGCTCTTCTGAGAAGCTCCACCGTATCTACCGCTTTACTTATCGCTCTGCCTCTAGCTTTCACGACCACTTCGTTTTTACCTGCATTGAAGAATGTTAGGCAGGCGACAACATATGACATCACGGGTTTTTTACCTACTAATACCGAGTTGTCGACCTCCTCTTTAGCTTGAGGTTGAGGGGCTTCTCCTTCAACTTTAGGTTCTGTACTCATCGACTCTACCTCCAAACTTACTTGAACATCTAACCTTTTCTTAACTTTCCCATTCTAAATCTAGTATTTAAATCTTTTTTCGGGATAGGTTGTAGAGATACAAGTTAGGGTTTTATCTCTTTAATACCCTGGCTCTTAGCGCTAGGCTTTCCACTATCTTCTTCTGGAACGTGAGGAAAACCACTATTGTTGGGATGACCGCTACGACCGAGCCGGCCATTATCTGACCCCAGAGGGAAGCCCCCGCCCAAGCCTGAAACGTGGCTATTCCGACAGGAATCGTGAACATGTTTTCGTCCCTCATCATTATAAGCGGGAAGAGGAAAGCGTTCCAGTGCATTATGAACTTAAGTGCAGCAACCGTCGCTATCATAGGCATAGAGAGGGGAAGCGTTATCCTCCAGTATAAGGAGAACTCTGAACTACCGTCCACCCTAGCAGAGTCTAGCAACTCGTCTGGAATGCTGAGCATATATTGACGCAGCAGGAAGACTCCGGAGGGGCTGACTATTCCAGGTATTATGATACCCCAATAGGTGTTCACCCAGTTCAGGGACACCATGACCTTGAAAAGCGGGATCAATATCGCTTGGATCGGGATCATAAGTCCGCTGAGCATCAGGACGAAGAACGCTTCTCTTAAGGGGAACCTCCCTTTAGACAACGCGAACGCTGTGAGAGAATCCAGCAGAATAGTTCCTAAAGCTACGAAGCTAGCATATATTGCGGTGTTTACGATCCATCGGGGCATAGCTGTCGTTGTGAACAGGTCTATATAGTTCTTCAGGGAGAAGCCTCTAGGGACCAACGATATATCTGTGAAGAGACCTACGGCAGAAGGCTGGAAAGAGACTGTGAACATGTGGTATAGGGGGAACAGCGTATAGAATGCTATCGCCATTAATACCACATAGAACAGAGCTCTACTCAAGACCTTCAAGCGACTCAACGTTCAATCCTCCTCACAGATAACTTCTCCCAGCTTCTAGAGCTTTCCTTTGAATTAAGGCTAACCCAAGAGAGATGAAGAAAACGAATATGCCGACTGCGTCCGCTAATCCCAACTCGAAGTTTTCAAACCCCTTCCAGTAGAGGTAATAGGTTAAAGTCATAGTGGCGTAGCCGGGGCCTCCCCCAGTCAACCCGTAGATTTGGTCGTAGACTTGGAAGCCGCTTATCGTGGCTAGGAAGATGACCACGAACAGCATAGGCTTTAGTAGCGGGATGGTTATGTAACGCAAAGTAGCGAAGGTTCCCGCACCGTCGACCCTAGCTGCCTCGTAAAAATCTTTCGGCATCGCCTGGAGGCCGGCTAGGAGGATAACAGCGTAGTATCCGAAGGTCTGCCAAACGCTTACCATCATCACAGAGAAAAGAGCTAGGTCCCCGTTTGTAAGCCAAGGCAGACTAGGCACCCCAAAATGGTTGAGAATGAAGTTTACTACTCCCATCGGTTGGAGCATATTCTTCCAAACTATGGAAATTATGATCGAAGATGTGGCAAAAGGTAGAAAATAAGCTGTCCTGAAGAAAGTCGTTCCCTTCAGGTTCTCCCATAACACCAACGCTACGATCAGTGCGACAGCGGTTGCAGTACACACAAAGCCTATGGTGTATATTACGGTGTTTCTTAACGAGATTATAAAGATCGAGTCGCTAAACATCCGCTCGAAGTTTCTCAGCCCTACATACACGGGTTGAGAAAAGAATCCTCCTCCTCTACCACCGGCAAAGGAGTAGAGGCTTAGACGAAAAGCCTCCGCTATAGGGTATAACTGAAAAGCTATAAAACCTATCAAGTAAGGCGTGATCATCAAGTAATAAACCCTGTATCTTGAGGCTTTCTTCCATCCTTCCCTCAATCTTTGACTCAAGCTCAATAAACATCTCTCCAAGCATCCTAAAAAGAGGGGAAGAAGTTTAAAAATTTTTTCACCTATACTCGATTTAGAGTCTGATGGCAGACTGCATCGCTTTCCTACATTCTTCAGCGCAGTCGTGGCATGCCTGTTCAGGAGTCTTCTGTCCTAGACAGCAAGCCTCGATCTCAGACCAGAAGATGTGGTATATGTCGTTAGCTGCAGGGTGGTTGCCCCACTCTGGATAACCGTACTTAGCCCAAGGCGTCCAGTCCGCTAGCTTGTATTTCTCCCATATGTCGGTTCCTTTGAGCCAGCCTTCCTGAGACTTGTATGGTGAACTGAAGCCGTATCTCTTTATCCACATCTCTACCGCTTTAGGAGTCATCAACCAGTTGAAGACTGCTTTCGTCGCTTCTGGATGCTTGTTATATGTCTGTGTGAACACGCCCCACATACCGGGAACGACGTCTACCGCCATATGTTCTTTCCCTGCTCTCTCGTTGTAAAGGACGCCACCGACTTCCCAAGGTACGTCAGGTGCATTCTTGAGCATGTAGTCACAGAATCCCGTATCTACGGTTTGAATTATCCCTATCTTCTTCGTGGCGAACAGCTCGTTCATCACGGTTCCGGATACGGTTCCTACAAGCGATGGATGCGCTGCGTGATATTTATACCACATCTCACCGTACCATCTGAAGAACTCTACACCAGCCTCGTTATCGAAGAGGACGTCTGTAGCCCAAGGCTTCCCCTCCTTACATACGTCGACGCCAGCCTGCTGTAGGCTCGGCCTAACGAAGCATACGACCGAGGGCCTAGTCGGCCATCCGATGTAGTATCCATGCTCCTTCAACGCTATAGCAGCATTGGTCATGTCCTCCCAGCTCCACGGATTGTTTATGGACGGCCGATTCGTGATTCCACACTCGTCGAAGATATCCGGGTTGTAGACCCATACGTAAGGCGTCGATACGAGGTTTACTCCAGCCCATATATGGTTATCCCAAGTATATGCCTCTATGAGGCTTGACTTGGCGTCCTTAAGGTAGATGTCCGGTAACAGGTCGTCCACGTATCTCAATGCGCCTAGGTGGCTGAGCTTTGCGATGTGCCTAGTGTTCAGATAGCATATGTCGGGAGCTACACCGCCTGCGACGGCCGTGATCATCCTAGCATCCCTGTTCGCCCAAGGATACGTCTGGAAGACTAGGTCTACTTCAGGATGAAGGCCTTCGAAGACCTTCTCCATTTCGACCAAGTGTTCCTTCCACTTTTCAGGGTCTCCTATCGGGAAGGTCCATACAGTGACCTGTGTCTTCGCGGTAGGCGTAGGCTTCGGCGTGGCAGTAGGTGTAGGGGTGGGTTTTGGTGTAGCTGTAGGCGCTGGTGTGGCTGTTGGTTTAGGTGTTGCTGTGGGTGATGGTGTAGCCGTGGGTTTCGGTGTTGGTGCAGGTGTGGCGGTCGGTGCAGGTGTGGGTGCGGGTGTCGGTGTAGGTGTAGGCGCTCTAGGCATGCTTAGGTAGTATGCTGCTCCGCCTATGACGGCGGCTGCGGCAGCGGCACCAGCAACAGCGATATACTTACGGCGACTAACTCTCTCAGACATCTGTTCATTCCTCCTTAAGATCTTCTCTTAGGGTATTAATAAAAATGTTGCTATAAAAAATCGTGTTTCGAATTATATATGAAATAGATATCTAATAAACTTCTTATAGCAGACAGCGTTTTAACTTCATTTTAAAATAGATCAATAATAAAAGATAATTTCAAAGAATCTATAGTGTATAGAATCTAATGGCAGATCGTGAAACTCTTTTTTATAAATGAATGGGAACCCTTGCAGGAAAATAAATGAGGTAGAAAAACGATGCCTTTATGGTGTTTCTTCGAAGATATATCATTTAAAT
>CAZVJZ010000046.1:2694-9688 GCA_964627655.1 uncultured Candidatus Bathyarchaeia archaeon | reverse complement strand
TTCCGTAAGATTTCCGCCTTCCCTTCTTACTCCTTCTATCTTCAAGTTTAATTCTCTTATCTTATCTATGAGTCTCCTTAAAGCTTCGATGAAGGAATCCTCCTCTTTAACGAACTCCTCCAACCTCACTTCAAGCTTACGAGCTTCCTTCAACAAACTACCCGACAACTACTCAGAGCCCTCCAAACAGCCTCTTGATTAGCTAAACATCCTTCCCACATTTAAAAATATTACTTAAACATATGAAAGTATGAAAATAGAAGTTATTAAAAACACCGTAAAACTTTTATTTCAGAAAATCGAGAACACCTTGCAAGGTGATCTTTTATGTCTGAGAAGGTTAGTCGTCGTAAGTATATCGCTGTTGCTGGTGCTGCTGCGGCTGCTGCTGTTATCGGTGGAGCAGCATACTATTTGACTAGGCCTGCACCGCCAGCTCCTACACCTAAACCTACACCAGCGCCGACAGCCACACCACCGCCTACTCCTGTACCGTCAGCTACGCCTAAACCCACAGCCACGCCGGCTGGAAGGGTGAAGATTAAATTCTGGGCTTGGTTGTATGGACCTCTACCAGAATATTGGCGAACGAAGCTCTACGAATTTGAGAAAGTGAACCCAGACATAGAAGTTGAGTTCTTAGAGCTTCCCAGCGACGTGATGGTCGAGAAGTGCCCTGCAGCGCTAGCTGCTGGAGAAGGCCCAGACGTAGTCTGGCTAGACGAATCCTTCTTACCCTACATACTGGATTATCTCCGCCCGATACCCGAAGAAGTGATGCCTATAGAGAGAATAAAGAAAGAGTTCGGTGCTAGAGGAAAGAAACTTGATGTTTACAGTTTAGGAGGGAAACCGTTAGATAAAGGTGGAAAGCCATACACTATTCCTATAGGATGGTTCTGTGGTGCGCTCTTTTATAACAAAAAACTATTCGAAGAGAAAGGACTGACAAAAGAAGATATACCAAAGACTTGGGATGAATTCATGCCTTGGGCAAAAGAACTAACGGAGTACGATAGCACCGGGAGGCCTACAAAGAAAGGCTTTACCTTCAGCCACGGTATAGGCAACGTAACTTCCCTATGGGAGGCGATGCTATTCCAGCTTGGAGGAGCGCTCGCACATGATGTTAACGACGATGGAATAGCCGACGAAGGAGCGATAAACAGTCCTGAATGTAAGGAAGCATTACTAACAATCAAAGAAATGTACGATAAGTATAAGCTAGACACGATTGACGCAAAAGCACGAGACGACTTCGGCATGGATAGAGCATATACCCTCTATTGCTGGCTATGGTTCCAAGGTTTCATGGAAAGACCGGGAATAGGATACCCAGCGGTCCACCATTATGGGATAGCGAGACTTCCGACATTTACAGGAGAAGAGAAACCCATGGGGGCCATTGGTTGTGAACACGGGTTCTCCGTTACCGACCAAGGTCAAGACGCTCGAAAACTCGAGGCTGCATGGAGACTCTGGAGTTTCCTATATAGCGATGACTTCCTCGTAAAATTCTGTCTAAAGAGAGGAATATTACCAAACAAGGTTTCGCTGAGGCGTCATCCTGATGTATACAAAGGACCTAGAAAAGAAGCTATAGATCTAATGGAGAAGAGAATTTACCTGATGAGAGATATACAGTCCGCAGGCTTTTGGGACGCTATGAGTTCTCTTATAGAAGCTGTCTTCTGGAAGAAAACGGATATAGATAAAGCTATGAAAGATGCGAACGATTTACTGATTCGTGTAATAAAAGAAGAGAATTCTCCATTAGCTCCGGGGGATACGGCGTATTTCTATGCACCTTAAAGATCTATTACCCCGCGATAAAACAGCAATCGCAGTAATAATCTCAGTACTCCTATATTTCTCCCTTTTTCACTATAGAGCAGTCATCGATCTATTTAAAAGTGTATTTTACCGAGGCTCTCTAGAGGAATTCACGACCGGAAAAGCCGAATGGGTTGGACTAGAAAACCTCTTTAAATTATATAGGGATCCAGTTTTCTTTGGCTGCCTTAAAACTACGTTGATCACCACCGCTCTATACGTCCCTGTGGTAGTGTTGATTAGCCTTATATTAGCTATCTTACTTAATGAAATCAAGAATACTATAGTAAGGAATTTTTACTTAGCCGGAATATTTCTGCCTTATGTTATGCCTTTATTAGCGGCGTGCGTTATATGGACGGCTATACTGGACTCCACTCGAGGTGGTATGGTAAATACAATCTTAGGCTACTTTAACCTTCCTCCCATTCCTTGGCTTATTAGTGAAGAAACTATTCCGGTCTCTATAAGTATAGTTAAAGTTTGGCATTATATAGGGTTTAACACGGTTATCTTTCTTGGCGGGTTGATGATGATCCCAGAAGTCTATTACGAAAGTGCGAAGATAGATGGGGCAGGCGTTTTTGCAAGGTTTAGGCACGTCACGATCCCGATGTTGATGCCGTTCATGTTCTTCATCTCAGTAACTAGTACTCTGAACGTTTTGTTAACGTTCGTCGAGCCGCTCGGTTTACTTGGGGAGATCTCTCCTGGAGGGATAGGCGACTTTATAGTCTTTAGGATGATGGCTTATCGATATTCGATGTTGGGAATAGCCACAACTTACGGAGTAGCCTTACTGATCATTATTATGGCTCTTACCCTAATACAACGAAAGCTTTTAGAGGTGAAGTTCTGATATGAGGAGACTAAAACTCTTATCTACGATAGCCATTCTCTCGATCTTTCTAGTATACTCCATACTGCCTGTTTTCATGTTGATTATCAGTTCTTTTAAAACGGAGGCAGAAATTAGAGCGATACCCTATCAATGGTTTCCCTCAAAACTGACTCTATTTAACTATGAATTCGCTTTTCGTACACTTCCTGGAGGGGTTCCCATAGAAAACTTTGTCTTCTGCAGCCTCTTTTACTCAACCGTATCGACTGCTGTACTAATCTTTTATGGGTCTCTCGCAGGCTTTATCTTCGCAAAGTTTAGAAGCAAATTAGGGAACGCGATAATGTTATTAACGGTCTTCATCATGTTTATTCCGTTCGAGAGTTACGCCTTGAACATGGATTTGATTTTAAGAAGTTACGGTCTACACAATACTTTACTTGGATTGGTTATTATCTGGTTCCTAAATCCTTTCTGGGTCTTCTTTATACGACAGGCCTGTATGGGGATCCCCAGCGACCTGATCGAAGCGGCAAAGATAGACGGGGCTTCCACCTTAAGAATATATTGGGAGATCGTTTTTCCGCTCCTGAGACCTCTCTTAGCAGTCATCGCTTTATTCTTCTTTGTCTGGAAGTGGGACGACCTATTATGGCCGCTGCTTGTGATCGATAGTCCTAGATTTTGGCCTCTCACGCTTCTATTATACTCATGGAAAACGGATTATGTAGGATGGTATTACCATCAAGCTCTGCCAGTAGCGGTCATCATAGTTATACCGACGATCATCGTTTTCTTCATCTTTCTGAAATATTTCGTGAGGGGGGCTGTCTTAACCGCGGGACTCAAAGGTTGGAGATTCTAAAAATCGAAAACTGGAGTGGCGAACAGTTGCGGATATGCGATTAAGAAGTGGAAAGAAAAGTATGTCATAATTCGATGGATCAGCACTCCTCTATTTACACATGCATGGTATCTAAGAAGGTTTAGAGAGTTTATGCTTGAAGCACAAGTCTGCTTCTGCTGCCTAAAGCGTCGAACTTTACATACACCGTAAAGGACGGATCAAAGTACCAACCACATTCAGCTCTTTCAAGTTCCTCATATGATCGTAGTCGCTGTACGTCTACGCCGTTCAAGACAACTTTTGTTGGGCAGCCAGTCTTGTTAAACTTCACTATATAGGTTTTTTGGGAGGCGTCTAAATCTAAGATTATCTTACCTTCTGTCTTCCTCGCTCGGCACCTTACTATTTCATCGTCATCGTAGAGGGTACACTCTGCTTCGGAGCATAACCATATGTCCAGGGTTATCGGGTTGAAAGGCTTCTCGCCGACATAACTCATCTCCGGCCCCATGGGTATTATGGAGTCTCCTCTCACGTAAAGCGGAAGCACCTCTAATGGAAGTTCTAGATATAAAGTCGTTGGCCCTCTATACTCTTTACCTGTCCAGTAATCGAACCATACTCCTTCCGGCAAGTAGACAGAACGCTTGTTGTCAGGCGAGTATACAGGTGCTACGAGGAAGGAGTCACCGAACATGTATTGATCTTCCATATTGTAGGTGTTCGGGTCTTCTTGGAACTCTAGGACCATAGCTCTCATCATAGGTAGACCGGTTTTCGTGGCGTTATAGGCTTGTGAGTATATGTATGGCAGTAGGCGGTACCTTAGCTTAGCGTATCTACGGAAGTTCTCGACGGCTTTATCTCCAAAACTCCAAGGGACTCTTACCGGACTCTTAGAGTTCATGTGTGAGTCACCGTGTAGACGTACGTGGGACGTGAACATCGACCACTGTGACCAACGAATCCATAATTCAGGCGTTAGGTTTCCAGTCTCAGACTGGTAGCCTCCGTTATCGCAGCTCCAAAACGGGACTCCGGAAAGACCTATAGATAGTCCGGCGCGAATGTTAGCTAAGAAGTCCTCCCACTTACAGTTAGGGTCACCTGACCAACAGATGGGATACTTCTGCATTCCGGCGTATCCGGAGCGAGCATTAACTAATCCTCTATGTCCCGTACTCTCGGCGACCGCTTCATACGTGGCTTTCTGATAGAGTAAGGTGTATATGTTATGCATTTCTCTGCCCGGCCTTCTGTTGTAGTAGCAAGCGTCCGCCGGCACGTCCTCGCCGAAGTCGGACATAGCTACACCGAAACATCCAGCCTTCATGTACTCTGCTATCTTATTCTTCCACCACTTTACTGCCTCAGGGTTTGTGAAGTCAGGCATCAGGCAGGGAGTATAGAATATGCGATTATGCCTCCACCTCCAAGCTTCATCCCTCTCGATCATAGCAAGCGAATACTCTACTTCACCTCTCTCTCCTATCACCTTCATACCTAGAGGTATCTCGTAGGGGGAACCGTCCTCCTTAGTAAGGACATAGCCATGTGCTCTAGCCTCCTTTTCAATATCGGTTCCTATGTTTAGTAGAGGAGCCACATATAATCCGGCTTTGACGTTCAGTTTCTTTAGTTTCTCGCAGATCTCTCTCGTCTGAGAGGGGGTAATTCCAAAGCCAACCACCATAAAGTAATCCACCGGTATATCTAGATCCCTAAACTTCTTGGCGATCGCTACCGTGGACTCTATATACCTCTCCCAATCATTTATTCCTTCTCTAGAAGGGGATGGATGGAGAATCGTCGGTATCCAAGGAGGCGTATGCCAGATACCGAAGGACTCTTTCGGCGGTAGAGAAGGTCGACCAGTAATCTCCATATACCTAGAAAGAACATCCTTTAAGTTCGATCCGTATATGATGAAAAGGTCAAGTCTAGGATCCTCAACCATTATTGTATAAGTCATCAGCGATCTGCTTCCCACATCGAATACTATGCGATAAGTTGAATTGACGAATATGCCGTAACCCCTCGTGCTCAAGAAGAAGGGAATGTTCTTATAAGACTCCTCTGTCCCCGCCCCGAAGGGGTTACAGTTCCAACAACGGATCCTCTGCCCGACCTTATTCAACCTAGTAAACTTCTCGCCGAAACCGTAGATAGCCTCTCTCGGGAACAGGCTGAACGTCTCGTTCGACCTACAAAACTTTCCGTCTTTAACGGTGAATCCAAACGGTAAGCTACGATAATTCGTATGGGCATCTAAATCACGGGTGTTCTCTTGAAGGACTATCCCGCCAGACCTGTCATATATTACATACTTCCACGGATTCTTACGAACAATAAACTTTAAGGCACCCGTGTTTATACATATCGTTTCATCGGTCTCAGAGACGTTAAAGGCTGAAGGAGGCCAATCCCTCTTAATTTCCAGTAAACTCTCAATGTCTCTGAGTTCAGGGTCAGGACACATCCGAAAACGAAGTATGTAGGGTGTGCAAACAGTTAATCGGACATCGACACTTTTTCCTTTACTCGTTATACAATGAAAGATCATACTGTCCTCTGCTTTGTCGTAGGAGTCTATTTTTTGGATAAATTCATGTTCTTCCAACAAAATTTTCCACCGAAATCTTCTTTCTTAAAACTATTATTTTTAATTTATGCACCTTAACATAAAACGAAGCTCTGCAGCGTTGCTCTATTAGTTTTTGGTTATCTCGTTTCTTTAACGCTTCATAGAACAATCTATAAGTTTCATGTGTCCAGTTTTCCGTCTGTGGGTCGGTGTGCCGGCCGTAATCCACCTTCTGTTCTAGACGGCATTCGACTATACGGGCCACCCGCGCCTCCCGCAGCCGTCATGGGCGCCTTTTCGCCCTTTCACCGTGCAGGACGGCCGTTTCAACGTTTCCTCCAGCAACCTCGGCGACTTAGCACGCCTCCTCGTAACGCTGGAGGACGTTCCGTTTCTGCTCCGGAGCCAGGGATCTCTCCCTACGCCTCGCGGCGTTGCACTTCTGCGTGGTGGGTGGAATTTCCTCGGGCATTACGCCCGGAAGCCGTCCACCGGCTCACCGACCCAATGTTTAAGGTTCTCAAAGCGAGATAAAAACGTTGATCATAACACTTTTTTATAGCTTAAGGGTTTTTATCTTTTAGTGGAATCTGCGATATGCCGTTTGTAGGACTTGAAAAATATCTATATGTGACGGCCGAGACGCCTTCACAGAAGGTGGAGGTTAAGCCTACTCCTGAGGTTAAGGATAGGGAAGAAATCCGGGAAGAGGAGATTCCTCCCTCATACCTTGTATCGGCTGGCTACTGTGGCTCTAGAGGAGTCGCTAAACTAAAGTTCTACGACCCCGAGACCCAGAAGATCTTCACATGGTACGACAACACCGGACACAAGCCTTATCTACTAACGAACTTGACGGTGGAGGAGCTCAGGAAACTGGACGCTGTGA
>CAZVJZ010000046.1:1109-2639 GCA_964627655.1 uncultured Candidatus Bathyarchaeia archaeon | reverse complement strand
CCTAGAAACCGTTAAGAAGTATGACCCGCTCAGTGACCGTGAAGTTACGGTAACTAAGGTCGTGGCTAAAGACCCACTCTCGATAGGCGGGAAAGGGAAAAACACCTTAAGAGACCTTATTCCGAAAGAGTGTGAACGGGTCTTCGGGCCTGAGAAGAAATGTAGGGTTTGGGAGTCCTACATAAAGTATTATCAGAGCTACCTCTACGATAGGGGTCTTATTCCGGGCATAAGGTATAAGACCGAATCTGGAAAGTTGGTTCGGGTTAGCGATGCACAAGAAGAGTTTATGAGGGACATGGAGAAGGCCTTTCTCGACGAGCCTAAAGAATTTTTAAGATACGTCATCGACTGGGCTAGGCTGTTGGAGGCGCCTGCACCCAAACCACGTATAGTAGCCCTCGACATAGAAGTCTTAGCACCTGTAATCGACAGGATACCGGACCCTAGAGAGGCTGCTCACCCCGTTATCGCTGTAGCTTTAGTCGGAAACGATGGGAAAAAAAGGATGCTGCTTCTGGAACGTGAAGAGATCAAGCAGGGTTCGGCGACTCTACCCGAAAGTCTTGAGGTCGAATTTTATTCTTCGGAGAGAGATCTCCTAAAGAAGGTCTTCGAAGCCCTTAACGATTACCCGTTCGTTCTCACCTTCAACGGAGACGAGTTCGACTTAAGGTATCTATGGCATAGGGCATTAAACCTCGGATTCGAGAGGAAGGAGATCCCGATAGAAGCGACCGCCAGAAACTGCCTACTAACGTACGGTATACATATAGACCTGTACAAATTCTTCTTCAACAGGTCTATCCAGACCTACGCGTTTAGGCATAAATACCACAATGCAACCCTAGACGACGTTAGCTCAGCGATTCTAGGTGAAGGGAAAGTTCGGTTAGGCGAGAAGTCTATCTCGGAGCTAACCTATACTGAGCTTGCTAGATACTGCTTAAGAGACGCAGAGCTACTGCTCGAGCTAATCAGCTTCAACGATGGTCTAGTGATCAAGCTTATCCTAATCCTCTCTAGGATAAGCAAGATGACGTTGGAGGATGTGAGTAGGCAAGGTGTTTCGAGGTGGATAAGGAGCCTATTCTACTACGAGCATAGACGTAGAGGAATGCTCATCCCAAACAAGGAGGATATTCTGGAGCTTAAAGGCGCTACGGCTACGAAAGCCATGATCAAAGGTAAGAAGTATAAAGGGGCGATAGTTGTCGAACCTGAACCAGGGATCCACTTTAACGTCTTAGTCCTAGACTTCGCCAGCCTATACCCCTCGATAATCAAGGAATATAACTTAGGTTACCAGACTCTTCTATGTCCACATCCAGAATGCAGGAGCAACAAGGTTCCGGGAACACCCCACTGGATATGTAAGAAGAATAGGTCGATCGAGAGCCTCATAATAGGCTCCCTCAGAGACCTCAGGGTTAAATGGTATAAGCCCAAGTCTAAAAGCAGGGATCTCGAAAAAGGTCTCAGGAGCTGGTATGATGTCGTCCAGCAGGCACTTAAGGTGATCCTGAATGC
>CAZVJZ010000046.1:0-1099 GCA_964627655.1 uncultured Candidatus Bathyarchaeia archaeon | reverse complement strand
TCGTATGGAGTTTTCGGTGCGGAGACGTTCGACCTCTACTGTCCACCGGTGGCGGAGAGTACGGCAGCCATCGGCAGAGACGCGATAACCAAAACAATCAGGAAAGCTGAGGAGCTAGGCATAAAGATCATCTACGGAGATACAGACAGCGTGTTTATAAAGGACCCGACCGAAGAGCAGGTTAGGAAACTGATCGAATGGTCTGAGAAAGACCTGAAGCTCGGGCTAGAAGTCGATAAGGAGTACCGATACACCGTTTTCTCAAGCCGTAAGAAGAACTACCTCGGGGTCTATAAAGATGGAAGGGTGGACGCTAAAGGGTTAACAGGGATCAAAAGGCACATACCAGCTTTTCTAGAGAGAGCGTTTGAAGAGGTTTTGAAGGCCTTAAGCGAGGTTAACACCGAAGCAGACTTCGAGAAGGCGAAGACTAGGATAGAGAAGGTGGTCAGGGAATGCTACCTCAAGTTAAAGAGGAGGGAATACCCGCTTGAAGACCTTGCCTATCAAGTGGTGCTAGGTAAATCGCTTGAGAGCTACGTGAAGACTACTCCTCAGCACGTTAAAGCAGCCCTACTCCTCCAGAAGAGTGGAGAAAAAGTCGAGGCTGGAGAGGTGATAAGATTCGTAAAAACGGTTGGGGAAGAGGGTGTAAAACCACTCAAACTAGCCTCGAAGAGCGAGATAGACGTGAATAAATACATAGGAGACGTAAGGACCACGTTCTCCCAAATACTAGACCCGTTGGGTATGAATTTCGACGAAATAATAGGCTTCACAAGGCTCGAATACTTCATGTAAAACCGCGTAACACGGAGATAAATGTTTATTAGATAGTATTAGAAAGCTTTAAATTGAATAATGGAAAAAGATAGAGATGCATACCCGCAAACTTCGGCGGCGGCTCGGCCCGGATAAAAGGCGTACAGCCCCTAGATGAAGGGTGCGACCTCCAGTTGCGGGTACATAAATGAAGACCTAAGCGAGACTTAGGTCTGAAAAGGGCTTGGCTAAACCCCAATTCCGACCGACAATTATGCGGCCACTACTCCCCACCAACTCCGGTTGATCCTGCCGGACCCCACTGCTATCGGGGTGG
>CAZVJZ010000045.1:0-9786 GCA_964627655.1 uncultured Candidatus Bathyarchaeia archaeon | reverse complement strand
AACTATCACGGTCGAGGAATCGTACAGATGGTTAAGAAACTCTGTCAGATAGGGTATATAAACAGAATATTTAGAAACCTTTTCAAGGTGAATAAGGAGCAACTTCGACCGTTATATGAAAGCTTAAAGTCTGCAGACTGTGTGGTTTGTGGGGGCTCAGGTAGATCCTTATATTCGCTAAATACTGCCATGAGCCAGCTTGCAAGGATGAAGGACTCGAAGATAGTGTTAACCCCAGACGACACAGGGTTCCCAGGTAAAGACATGTACGACGCTACACCAGAGCTGGAAAAAAGATACGATAATATTCTTCTGCTCATAAACTCTGGAAGCGGAGAATCCGAAGACCCTAAAGGCTTGGCTTACAGCCTCGCAAAGTACCTGAAGGAAACGAAGAGTAGAAAGATCGTTATGGGGTTGATCACATCGAACCCCGACTCATCCATAGCGAGGATCGTTCAGAGATTCGGCCACGTCGTCGTTTTAGAGGGACGCGGTGAGATAAGCCCTAAGGACGAGTACGGCGAGACGGGGATAATGGGGGATATCTTCGAGCTCGGAAGCTTGTTGCTACTGCAGATGATGTGTGAAGCAATCTATGAGGAGGGAGAAGTCGATCGTGTCTTCGAGCTTCTTGAGGCGGAGCTTATAAACATAGGCAGAATCATCGATTCTTACATAGATTCGACGCCATATCAGGCCGCCTTGGAAGTCTTGGAGCGGAGAAGCGATGTCTTCTTAGGCGGAGTAGGCACCGCAAACGAGGTCGTAAAGATGGCCGCTATAAGACTCTTCCACATCAAGAAGTTCCTCGGCGAAAACGTGTATATAGCTAGAGGGGTAAACACACCGCGGCCAAGAGCTGGAGACTTACAGATCTTAGTTTCCTATACCGGAGAGACAGGTATCGTGATAAACTGGTGCAAAATTTTCAGGTCTCTCGGAGGTATAGTGGTATCGATAACAGGAAACAAGGACTCGACTTTAGCCAGACTCTCAAACCATAAGATAATCCTAGAAGAGGATGTGAAGCCCGGTCAACCAAGAAGGTTCTACATGCGCACTGCTTTCCTGCTCAGCCCGCTTCCGGTGAAGTTGGCTGAAAGGCTGAACAAGAAGGGACTGATTCTCCCCGAGTATGTCCTAAACTGGTACCACTCGGTAACCGAATAGCTAGACTAAACCTCATCCTTTTCACTCCTCATATTGGATGGGGGATGCCTATATCCGCGTCGCCGCTATAGTTCCTGTGAAGAGGCTTAAAGACTCGAAGACCAGACTCTCCAGCCTGATGAACAAGGAAGAGAGAGTCAACCTTACGCTTGCCATGCTAACCGATGTTTTAAAGGCCATTAAAGAGTCTCTGGTGGACGAGATTGTAGTCGTGAGTTCGAGCCTTGAAGTATGCGACGTCGCTGAAAGGTACCATGCAAAGTTCTTGAAGGAAAGATCACCAGGATTGAGGAATGCGGTAACGCAAGCTTCGAGATGGTGTGCATCTCGCGGTATAGAATGCACGTTGTTTATCCCGGCTGATGTCCCGCTTATAACCCGAGCTGACGTAAACGCCATAGTCGACTTATGCAAGCGTGAGAGGCAGGTAGTGATTTCCCCCTCTAAAAGTGGAGGGACAAATGCTTTGTTAAGGAGGCCTACAGACGTTATCCCAACGTTCTTTGGCGTGGAGAGCTTCCGGAAGCATCTGGAGTATCTCATCGAGAGGAGGGTGAATTATGAAGTCTACGTTTCACCAAGGATAGTCTTGGACATAGACTCGCCTGAAGACTTGTATGAAGCGTTTAAAACCGTGGAATACTCGACCGCCAAGAGGTACCTCGAAGAGACAGGGATTATAAGTAGAGTTAAGAGAAAACTTCTATGAGACTCTTATGGTTCTCCTCTAAGAAGTCGAGTATTCCACTCGAATTCGGAGGGAGAGTTAAGAAAAGCCTTTTTAGCATAATCAGGTAAGATTTGTTAGAGGGAATCTGTTTGTTTAAGAGAAATTGGAGAGACATAAAGCCTAGGTTAGCTTATGACGGAACATGTTACGTGAGAGACTACTTCAGGAGAAAGGATAAGCCGTCGCTTGAAGGAGGATATAAAGTCACCGAATACTTGGAGTGGGTTAGGCGGACTACCATACTTGCTGGAAAGAATCTTCCATACCACAAGAAGAACGTGGAAGAGATACTCTACATAGTGCAGGGTGAAGGGATCATTCAAGTCGGTGAAGAGAAGTATAAGATAAAGCCTTGGGACGCCGTCTACATCCCCACCGAGACCCCGCACACCATCTACTCGACCATAGAGAATCAACCCTTAATCTACATGGAGTATGGGATCAGGACTCCTCCAGAGGCGGACGAAATTCATGTCGAGAAGGCTTCCGTAGAGGAGAAGGCTGAAGCGAATATACGTGTTGAGAGGTGGACTACAAAAGAGTGTAAACCTGGACATAACGGTACGTGCTGGACATATGAAGTATTCACCAGAGACATGATGAAGTATCTGCTCTTCGCCACGATGATGACCGTGCCTGATGTTTTAGGATATCATAGACACAATACGGAGGCTATATACTACATAGACTCTGGAGAGGGAGTGATAAAGATAGGGGGAGAAGAGGCCGAGGTTCGTCCAGGCGACGCAATATATATCCCCTGCGGAGTCCCTCATAGATGCCGAACCACGTTAGAGGATCAGCCTCTGAACGTCTTCTGCCAGGGAGTAGCCATCCCATACGACGGCGAAGTGTGGGTCGAAGAAGGCTTAGCCGACGTACCTGTCTAAACCCGCTTTACCCAGATAATACAACAGCCCATCTATAACATATTGGACCGCTATAGCCGCTATGAAGAGGGCCATAACCCTACTTACAACTAGGGCTCCTCTTCTTCCCAAGAAGCGGTAGAGCGGGTCGATGAACCTCAGAACCAGCCAGACCACGAGAAAGATTAATATCACAGATGCAACGGTTGCTACAGGACCTGTCGTCTGTAGGTTTAGGATGGTGGTTGTTATAGCTCCAGGGCCAACTAGGAGGGGGCAGGCAATGGGAACCGCCCCTACACTTTCAGGCGGTTCGGTTGCTTTCACCTCGATCTCTGAGACTAGAAGCTGAATGGATATTATGAGAAGAAGTACTCCTCCAGCGATCATGAAGCTCGGTATAGAGATCCCGAATAGGTTTAGGAGTTGTTGCCCTGCTGCCGCGAAGGTTAGGAGCAGGATGAAACCTGTAACTGTGGCCGTACGGAAAACCCTCCGCCTTTCATCCTCACTCATCCTCTCGGTTAATCCCATGAATATCGGCAGGTTTCCAAGCGGATCGACCACTATGAAGAGTGAGGTGAAATCCCTGATCAGGTTAGGGATAAACACTATAAGATAGGATGGTAAGTCCGCTGTCAAACCTCCTCCAATAAGGGTTCGTTTCAGCAAGATTTAGGTTTAACGCCTCCGAATCTGCTCCACTACTATCCTAGCCAAGTTAACCTTATCTTCGATCTCTTTCATTATAGTGTTCGTCGAGACCACTTCTATTCCCAAACTCTCGATCCTCTCTTTCTCGCTCACGTCTGCATGGTCGATTATGAAGACGTCTAGGAAATCACTGTAGAGCCTTGCGACAGAGTAGGCTGAAACCTCGAGACCCAGCCCCCGCATGAGCTTGTCTGCAGGGCCCTTAATCGGGTGGCCAGCCACTATCGGACTTATCGCGATCTTCTTAGCTTCGCTTCGGAGAATAGCTTCTCTTACTCCCTTAACCGACAAGATTGGACCTATACTGACAATCGGGTTACTCGGACATACGACTACAGCCTCCGCTTCGAGTATGGAATCTACTAAGCCTGGAGTAGGCTCCGCTTTCTCGATGCCTGAAAACTTCACGTCTAAAACTCTGTCTGAAGCCCCTCTCTTAACGAGATATTCCTGAAAGTGTAGTTCGCCGACATCGGTCACTATTCTAGTCTCAACCCTCTGGTTGCTCATAGGCAAAACTTTAACTTTTAATCCGAGCTTTCTCCTTATATCGTCTACAACCTCCGAGAGTTTGAAACCCTTCTTCAACAGGTTTGTCCTGAAGATGTGTGTCGCTAAGTCCATGTCCCCTAACTTGAACCATGTCTCGCATCCTAGCTTACCTAGAAACTTCAGACAGTTGAACGTGTCTTCCCTAATTCCCCATCCCTTCTCCTCGTCCACTATACCCGCTAACGTGTAAAGGATTATATCTATATCCGGTGAAATGTGCAGTCCATGAAGCTCTATATCGTCGCCTGTATTAACGACTACAACCAGTTCTTCTTCAGACACAACCTTAACAAGGCCTGTAAGGAACCTCGCCGCACCAACCCCTCCGGCAAGAGAGACTATCATAGCGGTTCACCCCAACGGTCCTTGAAGACCACCTTACTTAAGGGAAACCTTGCAGGTGCAGGCGGCTTCTCAGCCGGGTAGCCGACTGTTATTAAAGCTTGAGGTTCAACATCGTCAGGTATATCCAAGACCTTTCTAACCTCCTCCTTACAGAATAGGGGGGCACAATACCAGCATGTGCCTAAACCGTAGGCAGCAGCCGCTATAAGCAAGTTCTGTATAGCCGCCGATAGGCTTTGAGTAGCCATCGTCCATTCGCATCTCTGCCTCCTAGCATCAGGATATTTATCCATCTCCTCGAGCGTAATGCAGGCGACTACGAGTATAGGTGAACAGATGAAACGGTTTATGGATTCCTCCCTCATTTTAATCCTCTCATCGACTGAGACACCGTCCCTCTCTAAGTCTTTCATCCATCTCTCAGCCATAGCCTCGGCGAGCTCAACTTTAACGTTGAAATCTTCTACCACGACGAACCTCCAAGGCTGAGAGTTATGAGCTGAGGGAGCCCATGTAGCAAACTCTATCAACCTTTCGATTACTTCCTTCGCGACCTTCCTCCGTCTATACTTCCTAACGCTTCTCCTTTCTTTCAAGATTACCAGTAAACTTTCGGGAGACGTCATGGCCCCGCAACACCAGGAACTTAATGGAATCATAAGACCTAGCCATATTTAACGTTTAAAAAGGTAAAAGTTTGTTTAGACTGTTTATCCGCGTTTAGAAGCTCACTTTTTAACCTTTATGCCGTAGCTTACGGCTCTAGCTAGAACATAGCCGATAGGAATAGTATACATCGCCAACGTGGCGTTGAAGAAGCCTATCACCGGAAGCATCATCGTTATAACCTCCCCTGGCAATCCGAAGCCTATCGGGTAGGGATACCTTAGGAAAGCCCAGTTCATCACACTCATGATCAACACTCTAGATATCGCACCAAGGGTCGTGCATAATAGAATAATAGCTAGATCGTTCTTTATGCTTGAGCCTCTGGTCGTAATTTTCTGTGCGGCATATATGCCTAGAAGCGTTCCCAACACTGCTGCAAGGTTGTAGAGCGGCCCTACCGGTAGAGCTCCTGGAAAGTAGACGAGTAGAACGACAGTATTGATGATCGAGACATATAACGCTATTAGAGGTCCAAATAGGAGGAACGCTGTGACTATAGGTATCTCCCAGATCTGGTAGTAGAGGAATGGAGCGTATGGAGCCGGAATCTTAAACGGAGATAGGTTAAGCGCTACTGTTAACGCCGAGAATACGGTCACTGTGGCTATACTCTTGCTGTTCACTTCAGACTTCCTCCGCTGTTTTTAACCCTATCAATAAATACTTATTTAAGAGTTACTACTCGATTTTGAGTACATATGCGTTCGACTTAAGTATTACTTTTAGCATGAGCATAGAGGAGTACCAAAGAGATTAAAGGGGAGTCTGATGAGAATACTCGTAACCTCAGCTTGGCCTTACATCAATTTCATCCCTCATATAGGCAACATCATAGGCTCGGCTCTCTCAGCAGACGTTATAGCACGATATTACAGGCTCAAGGGGGAAGAAGTACTCTTCGTGAGCGGGTCGGACGAACATGGAACACCGATCGAGGTAGAAGCCGCAAAGCTCGGTGTACATCCGAAAAACTTAACAGACGTCAACCACGCTAAAGTTTCAGAACTCTTCAGAAGATGGGATATATCCTTCGACAACTACACTAGAACCGAAAACGAGATACACAAGAAGTTCGTGCAGGATTTACTCATGAAGATCTATAGAAACGGGTACGTGTTCACTAAGGAAACCGAGATACCCTACTGCCCGAAGGAGAAGCGCTTCCTCCCAGACCGATTTGTCGAGGGAAAGTGCCCATACTGCGGATATGAGAGGGCTAGGGGAGACCAATGCGAAGCCTGCGGCCGCTTACTGGAGCCTACGAAGCTTGTAGATATGAGATGCGCGATCTGTGGAGCTAAACCGATAATTAAGAAAACGAAGCATTGGTACTTCGACCTACCTAAGCTCTCGGAGAAGCTACTCGAATACCTCAGAGGTAATAAACAGCTTTCTGGCAGCGCGAGGAACTTCAGTCTACGATTCATCAAGGAGGGGCTTAAGGCTAGAGCCATCACTAGAGATACTGAGTGGGGGATTCCAGCCCCCTTCCCTGGAGCTGAGGGTAAAACGATATATGTGTGGGTCGAAGCGGTCCTCGGGTATATCTCGGCCACTGTCGAGTACTTTAAAGGTAGAGACGAGTCTAGATGGAGAGACTTCTGGTTCGACAGGGATTCGAGGACTCTATTCTTCATAGGAAAGGATAACATACCGTTCCACACGATAATTCTACCAGCACTACTTATGGCCACCCATGAGGATTGGGTTCTCCCATGGAACGTCAGCGCAACCGAGTTCCTTCTGTTTAAGGGGGAGAAGTTCTCTAAGAGCCGTAGACTAGGTGTCTGGATAGACGAAGCCCTAAACCTCTTTCCCGTGGACTACTGGCGGTATGTCCTCCTTGCAATTCGACCAGAAAACAAGGATACGAACTTCACGTGGAAGATATTCATCGAGAAGGTTAACTCCGAACTCAACGACACGATAGGAAACTTCATTCACAGAACCGTCACTTTTCTTAATCGATACTTCGGCGATAGGGTGCCTAAACCCAGTGAGTTAGACGACCTAGATAAGGAGATGCTGAACGGTCTAGAGGAAGCGGTCTCAGAGATCGAGAGAGACCTAGAAGACATTAGGATCCAGTCCGCCCTCGGGAAGATCTATTCCCTAGCGCAGGCTGGAAACAGATATCTAAACCTAAAGGAGCCGTGGAAAACTTTTAAGGGTAACCCTCAAACCTGCGCTAACACTTTGTATGTAGCGATACAGATCGTTAAAGCCTTGGTCATAACTCTTAAGCCGTTTATCCCGAGAGCAGCGGACAAGTTCTGTAGGATGATCAATCTGGGTGAAGAAGTCTCCGACGGAATGTGGAGAAGACTCTATGAGCCACTTCCTCCAGGCCATAAAGTAAATAAGGCTGAAGTACTATTCCGTAAAATCGACTTGACCGAAAGCGAGGTTGAGAGGCGGCTTGAGGCTATGAGGGCTAAGCCTGAACTGGTTTCTATAGAGGACTTCGCGAAGCTCGACCTTAGAGTCGGCAGAATAGTCGAAGCTGAGGCTATACCTAAATCCAGAAAACTGATCAAATTAACGATCGACGTCGGAGGCGAGTTTAAGCAAGCCGTCGCCGGTATAGCAGACGAGTACGGTCTAGAGGAACTAAAGGGTAAGGAGGTAGCGGTTCTAGTAAACCTTAAGCCTAAGACGATGTTCGGCGTGAAGTCAGAAGTCATGATCCTAGCTTCACAAGACGACGAGAAGCTATCGCTTATCGTGCCGGACCGGGAAGTTAAGACCGGAAGTAAAATCACATGAACAGCAGCCCCCTAAAGATAGACTTCCACGTCCACACACTCTACTCTCACGATTCAAAAACCTCCTTAAAGGAGGTTTTAGTCTACGCTAGGAGGAGGGGACTCGACGGAGTAGCTATAACAGACCATGACACGATCGAGGGAGCTATAGAGCTATCTAAACTATGTAACAAAAAAGGTACTCCCTTCATAGTGATTCCGGGTCTAGAAGTGAGCAGTAAGCATGGCCATATACTTGCGTTGAACGTAAACGATCTGGTCAAGCCTGGCAGGGATATCGTAGAAACCATAGATGAGATACACGATAAAGGGGGGTTGGCTGTGCTTGCACATCCTTTCTCCCTTTTTAAGGGTATACCGCTTCGGGAACTTAAGAGAGCAGAGAATGCAGACGCTATGGAAGTTATAAACTCATGTGCCGTACCCTTCTCCCTTTCGGTACATCTTGGAAAGAGATATGCCAGAGTGCTTAGACTCCCTGAGGTCGCCGGAAGCGATGCACATATACCGGAAGTTATAGGGTTAAGTTACTGCGAGGTCTATTCAGACCCAGACGTCGAGGAAATACTTAACGCCATAAGGAAAGGATACACTAAACCTCACGGCTCAGGTATACCTATATATGAAAGGATTAAAGCCTTCCTAAGAAAATAGAGAGTTAAAAAATAAGGTGTACTAAACTTCTATCTGGTCTAAAGGCAAGTTTAAGTGTAATTTCCCTCTAAACTCTTCTTCGTCGTCTAGGTTATAGAGTTTCAGCGTCTGGTTGCTGTATCCGCTTAGCAGGTATGGGGAACTCACACCGGTCATCAGCAGGGTGACCCTGATCTTTCCGTTCAGGTTCGGGTCTACTCTTGCACCCCAGATCACTAGGGCATCTTCGTCCATAGCTTTAGTTACCATTTCACCGACCAAGTTAGCCTCCTCCATAGTCATATCTTTATCGCCTGCCACATGGATGAGTGCCCCTTTAGCCCCACTGTAATCCACGTCCAGTAATGGACAGTTTAAAGCCTTTTTAACGGCTTCCTCAGCCCTATTCTCAGAGTTCGACTCACCGATCCCCACTATGGCGACCCCTCCACGCTTGATTATCGTCTTAAAGTCTGCGAAGTCCAAGTTTACTAGGCTTGGAGCAGAGATCGTTTCGACTATGCCCTTGACCATATTACTTAAGGTCTGGTCTGCCATAAGGAAAGCTTCTGTTAGGGGAAGATGCGATGCTAGCTTCAACAGTTTATTGTTATCTATAACGGCTACCGTATCGCAGGCCTTCCGCATCTCTCTCAACCCTTGAATAGCGTAGCGCATTCTACCTCTCTCCATACTGAAAGGCATGGTTACAACCCCGACCACGATAGCCCCCTTCTCACGGGCTATCTGAGCCACTATCGGAGCTGCGCCTGTGCCTGTACCGCCGCCCATGCCTGCAGTAACGAACGCTATGTCCACGTCGACTAACAGGTCCTCGACCTTCCTTCTAGACTCCTCTATCGCCATTCTACCGACTTCCGGGTTCCCTCCGGCGCCTAGACCCTTAGTAACGTTCTCGCCTATCAGAACTTTATTCAGGGCGTGGGTCGCCTGTAGATGTTGGAGGTCTGTGTTTATAGCTATGCATTCGGCTCCGACTATTCCGCTTTCGGTTAGACGGCTGATCGTATTGTTGCCGCAGCCGCCTACACCTAATATCACGATCTTACAGTATCCTGGTTCACGTAGGCCTCTCTCGAGCGACTCCTGCCACATATACTGGAATGCTCTATCCGCTGCGGCGGCCATGCATTGTCCTGCTCCAGAGCTCTCCCTTGATCAGGTCTCTAACCGCAACCCTTATGGCTTCGGCTCTATTAGGATAAAATTTCTCATCCACTAAACGGTCTAAAGCCTTTATGTAAAGGTCTGGTAGGTAAAGCGTTATCATCTTCAACCCTCATCACCACTAGAGAAGAAATGCATAGTCGATAAT
>CAZVJZ010000044.1:0-9971 GCA_964627655.1 uncultured Candidatus Bathyarchaeia archaeon | reverse complement strand
GCCAGAGAAGCAAGCATATACACGGGAATAACTATAGGCGAATACTATAGGGATATGGGCTATCATGTAGCGTTAATAGCCGATTCCACAAGCCGATGGGCAGAAGCCCTGAGAGAAGTTTCCGGAAGACTCGAGGAGATGCCTGCTGAAGAAGGGTTTCCATCCTATTTACCGACGAGGCTGGCTGAATTCTACGAGAGATCTGGAACAATTGAAACGTTAGGTTCAGAGAGAAGGGTAGGTTCGCTTAGTGTAATCGGAGCCGTTTCTCCTCCAGGAGGAGATTTTTCTGAGCCTGTAACACAGCACACGAAACGTTTCACAAGGGTTTTTTGGGCTTTAGACAAGGAATTAGCAGATGCAAGGCATTACCCAGCCATAAATTGGATGCAAAGCTACTCGGGCTATCTGGACGACCTTTCTGAGTGGTGGGCAAAGAATGTCGATAAAGAATGGAGAAATTACCGAGACGAGGCGATGCGCATACTTCAGAAGGAAGACGAGCTGAAAGAGATAGTTAAGCTTGTAGGACCTGAGGCTTTACCTGATAGACAACGCTTAATCCTTGAAACTGCAAGGATTATTCGGGAAGCTTTTCTTCAGCAAAATGCTCTCGACCCGATTGATACTTATTGCCCTCCAGTTAAGCAGTTTAAAATGCTAAAGATAATAGTCGATCTTCACAAGTTAGCGGAGCGCATCGTTAGCAAGGGTGTACCCGTATTCAAGGTGAGAACCCTTCCAGTTTTACGTGATATAATGCATATGAAAACTACTATACCAAACGATAAGCCGGAACTTTTAGATGAATTATATAAAAGGATGCAAAACCAGTTCTCCGAACTCGAAAAAGGATCGGTGTAGCATATGGCAAGCGGGCTTGAGTATGTAGGCGTTTCGAGAATCTCCGGGCCGATAATTATAGTGGAAAATGTTAGAGGAATAGGCTACGACGAGCTCGTAGAAATTATAACACCAAGCGGAGAAACACGTCTCGGGAAAGTTCTCGAAGTCTCTAGGAAAGCAGCAGTCGTCCAAGTTTTCGAAGGAACAACAGGGCTTTCACCCTCTGAAACGCGCGTCCGCTTCTTGGGAAAACCGCTTGAAATTCCCGTCTCAACAGACATGCTTGGAAGAACAATGAACAGCTTCGGCGAACCGATCGACGGGTATCCTAAACCGTTCACAGAAGAACTGAGAGACGTGAACGGCGCCCCGCTCAACCCTACGGCAAGGGAGTACCCGAGAGACTTCATTCAAACAGGTATATCGGCGATCGATGGGATGTGCAGCCTAGTACGTGGCCAAAAGCTGCCGATATTTTCTGGCTCTGGACTCTCACATAACGAGCTTGCAGCCCAAATTGTCAGACAAGCACAAATTAGAGGGGAAGGTGAAGAGTTCTACATAATCTTCATTGCAATAGGTCTCAGACACGATGAGGCTGCATTTTTCCGTAGAGTTCTCGAAGAAACTGGAGCGATAAAAAACGTTGTTATGTTCCTTAATCTAGCCGAAGACCCGCCAGTTGAAAGATTAATAACACCTAGAGCCGGTTTGACACTCGCCGAATACCTAGCCTTCGAGCAGGAAGCACATGTTTTAGTAGTGCTAACCGACATGACGAACTATTGCGAAGCCTTAAGAGAGGTCAGCTCAGCGATGGAGGAGATTCCAAGCAGGAAGGGTTATCCAGGCTACATGTACAGTGACTTAGCGAGTATTTATGAACGAGCCGGACGAATAAGAGGGCGAAAGGGCTCGATAACTCAGATGCCTATTCTTACAATGCCGAATGACGATATAACTCATCCCATACCAGACTTAACCGGATATATAACTGAAGGACAGGTAGTTCTAGACCGTGACCTTGAAAAGAAGGGGATATATCCACCGGTCAACGTATTGTTGAGTCTTTCGAGGCTTATGAAAGACGGAATCGGTGAAGGACGCACAAGGGACGATCATGCGGACGTTGCAAGTCAGCTTTACGCCGCTTATGCACGGTGCAATGAGATTAGGGCTCTAGCAACGATAATAGGCGAAGAAGGGCTTTCATCTAGAGACAGGGACTATCTAAAGTTTGGGGAAGAGTTCGAGCGGAGGTTCATAAGTCAAAGGAAGGATGAGAACAGAACTATTGAGCAAACGCTAGACATAGCATGGGACTTGCTGTCTATTCTTCCTGAGGACGAGCTTACAAGAATTCATGCGGAGTATATTAAGAAATATCTTGTGAGAAAGACGTAGAGGTTGCGAGCATGGCCGCTATGAGGATTCATCCTACACGAATCAACCTGATTAGAACCAAACGTACTTTAGAAACTGCGAAGGCTGGGCTTGATATTCTGGAGAGGAAAAGAGACGTGCTCATGCGGGAACTCAGACACTTCGTTTATGATGCGAAAAGGCTTAGGGAAGAATTAGTACGTAGAATGGCTGAAGCCTTCGAAGATTTAAGGAAGGCGAACGTTATGATGGGGCTTGAAGCGGTCGAGAAGGCCGCTTTAGCTTCTTCAGTTAAAGCAGATTTCATAGTCGACTTTCGCAGCATCATGGGGGTTCACGTTCCAATAGTCAAATTCAAAAAAGAAGATGCAAAACCGGATTATGGTTTTGCTAACACAAGCGTATGGCTGGATAAAGCATTCAAGAACTTCTACAATCTCCTAGATTTGATAGCTAGACTAGCCGAGACTGAAGGCGCAGTCTATCAGATTGCCAACGATGTTAAGAGAACCCAAAAACGGGTGAATGCGTTAAAGCATATTTTTATTCCGATGTATACCGAAATAGTTAAACTAATCGAGCTCGTATTAGAGGAGAGGGAAAGAGAAGAATTTGTACGAATGAAGATGGCTAAAAGAATAATTGAAAAGAGAAAGTATGGAAGATGATCGCTGAATTAGATAAGATAAAGAAGATACTTGTTCCGACAGACGGATCAGACTGTTCTTTACGAGCTGCTCAGCTTGCAATCTACTTAGCCAAAGTGTTTGAATCCGAAATCTTCGTAATTTACGTGATCGACACGGTCATCCTAGATGAAATAAGCAGAGGCGGAGAGAAAGAAGCCGTTGAAAGAGAATTGGAAGAGAAGGGGCATCGCTATCTCAACTATATAGTTAAACAAGCCGAGAGAGAGGGGTTAAAAGCTAACTCCATACTTGTAAGAGGCGAACCTTATGACCAAATTGTCCGGTATGCGAGAAGCCTTGGAGTAGGTTTAATAGTTATGGGAACATATGGCAGAAGAGGGGCTGAGAGAATACTTATCGGAAGCGTCGCCGAACGAGTAATCGAGTATGCCCCATGCCCAGTTCTAGTTGTTAGGTGAGAGGTGAAAGAAACGGAAAAGGCTAAAAAGAAGATAGAAGAAGAATATGAGGAATTTAAGACTGAGATTCAGGAAATAGCCGAGAAGGAAATTGAAAGAATAGAGAAAGAGGTCGAGGAGGCAGAAAAGGAGGCGGAGAAGATAGGAGAAGAAATAGAGACTTCGCTAGAGAGAAAAGTTAAAAGCGAGAAACGAAATACACGATAGCTTAACAGTGTGTCGATGGAGGGAAAAGCGTGAAAAAAAGAAGTTTCGTTTTGTCAGTATTTCTATTTCAGTTAGCTTTTGCTCCTCTCGTCTCTGCTACAGCGGTTCTCGCTCTCTCACCACATACAGATCAAGCAGATTTAAGTGGGCCATACGATAAATTAGGGATAGCTATAGGCGCCGGGTTAGCTGTAGGGCTCGCTGGAATAGGCGCCGGGTTAGCAATCGCGTCTTCTGGAACTGCGGCGATAAGCGCTCTTGCAGAAAAACCAGAAACGTTTTTCAGAAGCTTCCTTGTTGTAGCCCTTGCGGAAGCAGTAGCTATCTATGGCATGATAATTGGAATATTGTTATGGCTAAAACTCTAAAACAGGTTTAAAAGTAAAGTTTATGCCGAAAGCGTAGACGTGGTACTTGAAGGTGAAGACTTGAGCGAGTACGAGGAAAAGTCCTTCGAGGACCTTATGAGGGAAGTAATTAATCCCGGGTTATGCACCGTCTGCGGAACTTGTGTAGCGGTTTGCCCGTATAATGTGTTAATCCTTAGAGAAGAGAGCTTCAAACGTTTAGGGTTACACGAGCTTGAAGTGACACATGACATTTACGAATCTATAGAAGAATTATGTCAGCAATGCGGCTACTGCTACTATAACTGCCCAATAGTATCGTTTGACCTTGAAAAAGCTGAAAAAGACGAGTTCGGTTATATAGCAAAAGATGAACTTGGAAATTTCATAGAAGCATATATGGCGCAGGCGACTGACAGTAAAACTCTAGAAAATGCCCAGCGTGGAGGAGTTGCCACCGCACTCTTAAAGTATATGCTTGAAAAAAGATTAATCGACGCCGCAGTAGGAGTGACTACGACTGAGCATCCGGCGTGGAAACCCAAACCCATGGTCATAACTAAGCCTGAAAACCTAATGAAGATTCAAAAAGCAAAATATACGCCAGCAGCTACGGTGATAGGTGTAAATTCTGCAATTTACGAGTGGAATCGCTCCAAAATAGCTGTAGTGGCTACGCCCTGTCAAGTTCATGGAATGTGGACCATGGAAACAAGTCCTAGAGGGCATAGAAAAATATTCGATTCACTAAAGTTGGTGATCGGGCTCTTCTGTTATGGAACATACTCATATAACGACCTATTCATAAACTTCTTGGCGAAAAAGCATGGTATAATTCCTTCAAGCATCAGCAAGATAGACTTGGACACAGAGAAACTGCGGGTATATGTGGATGATGAGTTAAAATTGGAAGTCCATAGAAATCAACTACACAAATACCTCAGAAAATCATGTAAAAACTGTAACGACTTCACAAATAGGCTTGCGGACATCTCCCTCGGAGGGGTAGGATCGACTGAAAAGTGGACGACCGTGCTTGTCAGGACCAAAAGGGGAAAGAAAACTTTCGATGACGCCGTTAAAGAGGGCTACATCAAAGTGAAGCCTCTTCCAACGGAAGGACTAGAAAAAATAAAAGAGCTAGCGAGATTAAAATTTCAACGAGGAGTAGTTGACTGACTCTTCGTCTACGGCTAGAAACTTTGTTAATGGATAAAGGTAGGATGATAGGAGGCCGGGTATTGATTATCGTCTTCTAAATGGTTAAACGGTGCTAAGTTATTGATAGGGAGATTTTACCACAAAAATTCATTTCACCTTTTTATGAAAGCGCCCTTAACCACAAAATATTCCGTCTTCAGAAAAGCAGGTAAAATGCCTCGCGGATTATTCTAGTGGTGGGGTCGCGGGGATTTGAACCCCGGACCTCGCGCGCCCCAGGCGCGAATCTTAGACCAAGCTGGACCACGACCCCGTCTTTTAGGTGGATGCAGACTCTCTCATAGACTAAAATCAAATAGTATCCTACTGAAACTTAAAAATAACGGTTACATTTACCTGCTGTTGAGTGGAGGCGTTCAAATCTTTTATAGGGTTATCATGCATTGTTTATTCGTCTAGGAAAACGCAAGTTTAAGGGTAGAGGCTAAATAGTCCTTCTGTCGTCGCTCTCAAGTATAGCTTGAAGGAGGATTATCTATGAGGTATGACAGAGTCCTTGTAACAGGCGGTGCAGGCTTTATAGGCAGCCATCTGGTCGAGGAGTTGCTTGAATATGGTGTCGAGGTGACGGTGCTGGACGACTTATCTACTGGTAGGCTGAGTAATCTGAGTCGATGTATGGGGAGTGGAAAGCTAAATTTTGTTAAGGGGGACGTCAGGAGACGTGAGGACGTGAAAGAATGCTTGAGGGATGTGAAGGCCGTCTTCCATTTAGCCGCATTGACTAGTGTCCCCTACTCGGTCGAGCATCCCAAGATTACATACGAGGTTAACGTTGATGGTACCATGAGGCTTCTCGAGGAATGCTTGAAAAGAAGGATTGAGAGGTTCGTTTACGTTTCCTCCTGTGCAGTCTACGGTGAGCCTAGATATCTGCCGGTCGACGAGAAACATCCTCTAGCCCCATTATCACCTTACGCAGATTCTAAACGTGCAGCCGAGCAGGCATGCCTAGAGTTTCAAGACTCCTACGGTCTGAAGACAGTCATTCTTAGACCGTTCAACGTTTACGGTCCAAGACAGAGGGGTGGACAGTACGGCGGAGTAATCACAAAGTTCGTTGAACGTTTACTTTCAGGTAAGCCTCCGATAATCTACGGAGACGGAACTCAGACTAGAGACTTCATCTACGTGAAGGACGCTATCACAGCGTTTATCCTAGCTCTCAAGAACGCCGTCGCCGTCGGTAAAACCTTCAACGTCGCGACAGGAATCCCTACTTCGATCAACCGTTTAGCTCGGCTTCTAGCTGAACTCCTTAACGTTAAAGGGGTTAAACCGATATACGCTGAAGCTAGACATGGGGACGTTAAGCATAGCTACGCCGATATAAGTCGGGCTAGAGTCTGTCTAGGCTTCGAGCCTCAAACCTCACTCAAGGAAGGCTTGTTAGCTCTCATCCAGTCTTGGAGGGAGGGCCTCGGTTGAAGGTCGGTCTTCCAAAGGATTTTTAGGGTTTAGAGAAAATAGTTTTAAGTTTAGCTATACAATTATTTGATTAGAAATCCTCGATGTTAATCAGAAAGGCTAAGAAGAAGCGGATAAACAGGGTTCTGAGTCCTTGGATAAGGGATCTAATAGACGACTATAAGGTAGCTGGAGATCTAGGCGCGTCTTCTAACCTTTCTATCCGTTTAGGTAAAGGCATCTGCGCGGTATGTAAAGGCTCAAAACTCCTGTGCGGTAAAACACGATGCCCACTCCTCCTCAGGGTTTCATACTACCTCAAAACGATGCCTATGATTAAGGAGAGGGATTTAAGCGGCTCCTCTCCACCAGGAGTTTTCATCGGAAGAATAGGGTACCCCTACGTGTATGCCGGTCCTCTCGTTCCGCCGATCAACGAGGATACTACGGTGTTCGACCTACCTGAATTCTGGTTCGGGAAGCCTATAGACGAGATAGTCGGGTTCCGTTCTATGCTTGTAAGAGGCATGCATAAGGTAAACGTCAAAAAACCCGAGGGAGCCGATAGAATACTCGATTTAACTAGAGAGCTAGCCTTCTCCTCCCTATGTGTAGATGTCGAGTTGAAGTTTAAGGGTAAACCTAAAAAGCGTATAGTACTAAGCGATGACGTGCAACCCTTTGGTCCCTCAGCCTTGATAAACCATATGGACATAGACTCATCTAAATGGGATAGAAGAATCGAGAGAGCATACTATGATAGCGACCTGAAAGCTTCAGAGGCGGTACTCTCTCTCTATGACCAAGGGGTGTTGATCTCACGGATTCAGCGAGCCTTCAGCGTCGGAGCCTTCGGGATAGAGAGTCAGAGAAAGCTTGTACCTACAAGGTGGAGTATAACGGCCGTGGACAGCATAATCTCGAACAGCTTGATAGATAAGATAAAGAGGTATCCAGAGATAAATGAGGTTCGGGTTTACGAATCTACCTATCTAGACAACAGATTCGTGATTTTGATGGTTCCTGGTAAATGGAGCTACGAGTCGATGGAGGCCTGGTATCCGGGAACGATTTGGAACCCCTACAGCAGCTTCACGGTTATGCTCTCAGACTGGGAAGGCTACTACGGGAGGACAGAGTACGCTAAGATCGGCGGATGCTACTACTCGGCTAGACTTGCTGTGGCCGAGAAGCTAGCTGAGGAACGTAGACAGGCAACCGCAATAGTACTTAGAGAAGCTAGACCGGGATACATCATGCCAGTAGGCGTCTGGCAGGTCAGAGAGAACGTTAGGAACGCTATGAGACAGAGGCCCATGAAGTTCGACAACTTAGAGCATGCTTTAGCTTGGGTTAGAAGTAGACTTTACATCCCACTAGAGAAGTGGATCGAGAACAGCGACCTACTTAGAAGCCTCATCTATCAAAAGCGGATAACCCAATACCTTCAAAGGATTAAAGTCGTAAAGTAGTTCATCACGCTTTCTAGCTTTTAACAGATTCCGGGAAATAGTCTGAGATCCTTCGAGACTTCCGCTTTTTCAGGGTTTCGAAACATAGTTTGGGATCTAGATACTTATATTCTAGGCGTAGTCTTTCGAGCATCTCTCGAGCACCCTTTCTTAAACTCGGCGCCGCCAGTATCCCCCGAATTTCCCTACCGGCTTCACTCTTCAGCGACGAGATATATCGGGCTAGCTGCAGAACGGCTTCCCGTCCTGCAGAAGAGCGTTTAATCTCGACGACCACTAATCTGCCTGCTGAGTCCACTCCATATACGTCTATGAAGCCTGGTTTAACCCTCTTCTCGAAGGATAGTGGTTTAAACCCTTCCTCGATTAGACTTGGATTAGCGAGCACGGCGTCGTGCATCTCCTCCTCAGACACGTAGAGGTGGAACTCAGAAACGTCTCTAAGCCTTAACAGAAGCAAAGCATAGACCTTTCTAAGGGAGATTTTTAAGACTTCTGGAGGGGTCTTCCTGATAGCCCTGACGGTTAACCTATCTCCGTCGAGGAGAACGTTTATTATCCCTCCACCTGGCTGCCAGTTCACAGGTTCGTAGCCTTCGCTTCTATGAACCAAGACTGCTCCGTCTCTCTTTATTATAAGCATTCTCTCCCCGAAGTCTAGAGTGGAAGCTGCACGACCCTCATACTCGACTTTAAAGTCTCCGATTAGAACTACGGTTAAATGCTTCGAGACACCGTCCCTAAGAAGTTTATAGGCCTCCTTCAAACCTGGGTTAGAAGCGTAAACCACCGTTTTTTGAGGAGGCAAAGACGCATCCACAGTAACCGCCACGCAACATAATACTCTTTCTAGAGTAAAAGTTAAATAATTTTGCTGACTCCGAGTAGAGTTACCTACATCTTAGATAAAGTTAATTCCAGAAAACCCTATAAGAGTAAAATCGATGACTCTGTCTAGAGAGAAATGGGCAGCTAAACTCCGTACCATGAGACATTACGATACGATAGCTCACCGTTACGACGAACTTTACGGCGACGAACAGCTAACGAAGATGAAGCTCGTCGAGCAGGAGATCCGTATAGAACCGGATGACGTGGTCCTTGACGTGGGATGCGGCACTGGACTACTCTTCGACCTAGTCGCCCCTAAAGCAAAGCTCTTAGTAGGGTTAGACATATCCTCTAAGCAGCTTAAAGTTGCCTACAAGAAGATGAAAGATTTCCCCAACGTGCAGCTAGTTATGGCAGACGCAGAGCACATGCCTTTTAGGGAGAGGGTATTCGACAAGGTTATTGCGGTTACTCTACTCCAGAACCTCTTAGACCCAGAGAGGTTTCTGAGAGAATCTATCAGGATAAGTAAGCCTCGTAGAGAGTGTGCGGTGACAGCGTTGAAGAAGATGTTTGATAGGGGTAGATTAGTCTCCCTATTCGGGAAGATGGAAGTAGATTTCCGTTTTCTAGAAGAGAGAACGAAGGATTACATCGTATTTTATCGAAGCCGCTCGAATGAAGAGGTTTAAACCCTCCCATTCTCTGTATTATGGCTCTTCCTTTGACTGCAAGCTCGAACCTAAAACGCAAACAACCCAATAGATGAGTTCACAATTCTAGCTTTAGGTTTCCAGCCTCTTTCGGATAATACTTCATAACGCTGCGGTATGATGGGTCTGGCCCAACAGTCTTCATCACCCTTTTAACGGCTTCGTCTATCGTGGTCCTATCCTCTATCAGGATCTTCAGCAGAAGCATACACGCCTTATCCGTGTGTTGGAGAGTCACCTTCTCATCCTAGCTTATGAAGGCTTTAGCGCCTTTATGTATGAAGGCTTCTGCAAGCTGAGGATTGTAAAGGCCGAGGCAGCTGCTGAGCACTATAACCGAGCCGTTGAAGCGGCCTTTCATGCTCATACTTACGAAAAGCGGGCCGACCGTGAAGACAGGCTTCTCGTTCGGATTGTCCGGATTTATCACACCTGA
>CAZVJZ010000043.1:0-9979 GCA_964627655.1 uncultured Candidatus Bathyarchaeia archaeon | reverse complement strand
CCTAAAGCCCTAGCCTCCCTATACAGGTCCTCCATGAGTTTCGGCAGCTTCTCGCTCCACTCCTCGTCGCTTAGGTCGCCTTTTATCGGGTGGACATGTATGTTTCCGTCTCCTGCATGTCCATAGCTCAGTATCCTTATGCCATGCTTCCTTGAGAGCTCCTTAACCTTCTCCACGTATTCGGGTATCTTGCTTGGAGGTACGGCCGCATCTACGAGCTCCACGGTTCCGCTTTTAACGATAGCCTCATAGAATATACTTCTTATATCCCATATTCTATCCTGCCTCTCCTTCGTGTCGGCAACTAGGACGTCGACTGCGTTGTTTCTCATGCATATCTCCGAGATTCCCTCAGCATGCTCGTAGAGTTCCTCCTCCTTATCCCCCTCGATCCTTATTATCAGGTACGCCTCAGAGTCGTGATGCGGCATCGTTTTACCGACCTTCCTCTCAGCTTCGAGTATAACGTCTCTCTCGACGAACTCCATAGCCGTGGGGGTAATCCTCTCCCTAAGTATGTCTGAGACAGACCTCGCAGCGTCGTGTAGATCGTTGAAGGGCACGTAGAGGGTCATGAACATCTTCGGCAGCTTCACAAGTTTAAGTATCGCTTTAGTGACCACTGCTAGGGTTCCCTCAGAACCTATTATGAGTTGCATCAAGTCGTAGCCTGTCGAGCGCTTCACGACCTTGCCTCCGAGGTTAAGAACCTTTCCGGAGGGGAGAACCGCCTCCAACCCTAAGATGTAATTCCTGGTCTTCCCATACTTCACGCCGTTCATCCCGCCTGCATTGGTGTTGATATTCCCGCCTATAGCCGATGTCCTCTCGCCGGGATCCGCCGGATAGAAGAGCCCCCTCTTCTCTACTTCAGCCCTTAAGTCTGAGAGTACAACCCCTGCCTCGACGACCGCCATCAGGTTGTCCTCGTCGATTTCGAGTATTCTATTCATCCTCTCAAGAGAAAGGAGGATTCCACCGTAGATAGGGACCGCCCCGTTGCATAGACCTGTTCCCTGACCTCTCGGGGTAACAGGTATCTTTCTCTCGTTGGCTAAGGCAAGAATCTTCGAGACTTGGTCTGTATCCTCAGGCTTTACGACAACTTCAGGTAAAGCTTTAACTCCTATCGCCGTTTCGTCGTGAGAATATTTTTCTAGATCCTCTATGTTGGTTAAAACGTTCTCTTCTCCGATTATCTCTTTAAGCTCACTTAAAACATCTTCTGTTACCTTATTATACTTCAACTAGCTTCAACTCCTATACTTCTTAATCCTACTGATTAATCTCGGAAGAACTTCATAAAGATCCCCCACTATCCCGATGTCTGCTACCTTGAAGATCGGTGCTGAAGGATCCTTGTTTATGGCTACTATCACGTCTGAGCCTCCCATACCTGCCAAGTGCTGAACGGAACCTGAGATCCCGCAGGCGATGTAAAGCTTCGGTCTAACAGTCTTCCCGCTTAAGCCTACTTGATGTGAGTAGCTTATCCACCCCTCATCCACCGCCACTCTACTGGCTCCCACAGCTCCGCCTAGGAGGTCCGCTAGCTCTTTGATCAGCTTGAAGCCCTCTGGTCCACCTAGCCCCCTCCCTCCGGATACTATGACTTCAGCCTCGGTTAAGCTAACTTCGGCTTCCTCCTTAACGAACTTCCTGACTTTAACCCTATCCCTAACATTCTTGGGGTTAAAGTCCATGACGATTAATTCGCCTCTACGTCTCGAAGTCTTCTCCGCCTTCTTCATAACCTTGTATCTGACCGTAGCCATCTGAGGCCTACGGTTGCGGCAGACTATGGTTGCCATGATGTTTCCGCCGAACGCCGGCCTCGTCTGGAGTAGAAGTCTGCTTTCAGGGTCTATCTCAAGCCCTGTGCAGTCTGCAGTCAAGCCCGTCTTAAGTCTCGAGGCGATCCTCGGAGCTAGAGAGCGTCCGATGAACGTGGCTCCGATCAGAAAAATATTGGGTTTTATCTTCTCGACCAACTCTACTATGAGGTCTGTGTATGGGTCGTCTCTAAAGATCGCTAATGAAGGATGATCGTAAAGGTAGACCTTATCTACACCGTAGCTCAGCAGTTCCTCAGCCTGGTTTTTCATGTTATAGCCTAGAACCACACAGCTTAACTCCTCACCCAGTTTATCCGCCAGCTCCCTACCCTTACCGATTAGCTCATAGACGACAGGCTCTATCCTACCCTCCCTCTGTTCACCGAAAACCAGAATCCCCCTATACGCGGATAAGTCGACCTTTTCCTCCTCTCCTGTAATCACTATGGCCTCGTAGGGGCAGGCTGAAACGCAGATGCCGCAGAGCCTACACTCCTCCGAAATCCTAGCCTTCCCCTCTACAACCTCTATTGCGCCGAACGGGCATACCTGAACGCAGGACCCGCATCCCGTACACTTCTCTTCTATAACTTTAATTTCCCTCAAAGCAGACACCATCATAGAAACTTAAGTTCCTTAAGCTTCTGGAAAAGTATTTCCGCTTGGGTTTCAGGGTCCCCCGTTATGACTTGGCCTCCAGACCGAGGTTCGGGATGAAAGATCTTGATCACGGTGGTTGGAGACCCCTCTAGACCAAGCCTTCTTGGGTCTCCGCCGAGGTCTCTAGCCCCCCAGAAGGTTATCTTAGCCTTTCTGGCAAGCAGTTTACGCTTGAATGAGGGGAGCCTCGGCTCGTTTATCTCTTTTGTGACCGTTATTAGGCATGGCAGAGGAGCTTCTACCTCCTCGTAGCCGTTCTCTAGGCTCTTCTCTAATACTATCTGGTCTCCCTCCAGAGACGATATTTTCTTTACATAAGCCACGTGGGGTATGCCTAGCTCCTCGGCTAGTCCGGGGCCAACCTGTCCGGTATCACCGTCGGTGGTTTTCATTCCGCAGATTATAAGGTCGTAGGAGCCTAGTTTTCGTATGCCGAGGGAGAGAGTGTAAGCCGTAGCTAGAGTATCTGCCCCTGCAAAGGCTTTATCTGTAAGTAGAACGGCGTCGTCGCATCCTAGGGCTATGGCTTCCCTTAAGGCTTCTTCAGCCTGCGGTGGGCCCATACTTATCGCCGTGACCTTCCCTCCATACTTTTCCTTTAACCTTACACCTTCTTCGATGGCGTATGTGTCGAACGGGTTGACTATAGCTTCTATCCCCTCTCTGATGAGGGTGCCTGTTTTAGGGTCTATCTGAACCTCCGTCGTTGCCGGAACCTGTTTGATACAGACTATTATGTTTAACCCTCTCTTCAAGTCGCTTAAACCCTTCAAACTTCCTTTTAGGTATGTAGATTTATCTTTTGTTTAAAAATTTTCGTCGAGTATTCGGGCGGTCCTCTCTGTTAGGCTATAGGAGGAGAAACACCATGAACATCGAAACCAAACCAGCTAGGTATATCCCGTCGAAGGTTCCGGCTCCACCGATGCTCACGAACGCTGAACCGATCCTCGATATCTTAGAGAGGTTTAAGAGGTCTGCCCCTATCACCGTTCCTAAGGTTCCAGAGACGTAGGCTATCATGTAGGGGTTGCTGGGTAGATTTAAGTTGTAGACGAGCAGGGTGGCTAAAGCTGTCGTTAATGGAGGAATAAACGATGGGACGGCTACCCCTAAGCCGGGTATGAGCTTAGAGAACCTATTAACCACCACCGTGACAACGGCTGTGACGAAGAGTATCTTAAGGTAGGTGACCGGAGGCGAAGCCTCGTTAAGAGGTATGCGGAAAGCTAGCAGGTAAAGTGAGAGGAGAGTTGGAATAACAGCGCCCCCAAGGTTAACCGCCACGATAGTTCTCTGCTTAACCACAATGTCCGGGATAACCCACCTGAACCCAAAGAACGAGAATTCGCGTAAACGGATTATGGGGCGTTCTGAAACGACCTCCTTAACCGGGATGTTTACGAAACTCCCTAGGAGGGAAAGCCATACTATCAGCCCAGCCGTTATAGTGTTTAAACCTAGCCCGTAAGTTAGAATGGAGCCTGCCGAAAAGAAGAAAAAGAGGTATAAAAGAAAAGCCAACACTAGTAGAACCATAAACTGATGGAAGGCTATAGGCTGAAGCAGGAGCTTCCTCCGCCTGCTTCCTTGGGAATCTTCATCATACAATTTTGCGGGTCCTCACCCAGTTAATCAGCGATATTCAACTTCTCCTAAACGTTAGAGCATCAACCTATAAAACATTATTTAAATACTCGATGTTACTATTTTTTGGACGGTTAAACGTTTCTTGGGTGAAGAGGTTGAGAGGCTGTAAGGCTCTGGTTAAGTCGCTTCAAGCTTACGACGTAAAGTACGTCTTCGGTCTTCCAGGGGACACTAGCGTAACCCTCTACGACGAATTCAGAAAGGCTGAGCCAGATATCCGTCATATAATGACTAGAGATGAACGTAACGCCGCCTTCATGGCGGATGCTTATGCCCGTGTAGCCTATCGGCCTGGCGTATGCGATGCGCCTAGCGGTGGAGGGGCGCTTTACATGGTTCCAGGGGTGTCAGAGGCTAATAACTCCTCGATCCCGCTTATAGCTTTAACTACGGAGGTCTCGATACCGTACATGGAAAGGGGAACGCTGACGGAGCTAGACCAAGTAGCGCTCTTCAGACCTGTAACCAAGTGGAACACGTTGGTCAAAAAAGCAAGTCTGATACCCCAGATAGTTCGAAAAGCGTTTAGGGAGGCCACTACCGGGAGACCAGGCGCCGTACATCTATCCTTGCCTTTTGATGTTTTAGGTGAAGAGGTCGGGGAGAACGTAGAGATCTACTCTGAGGAGGCTTGTAAGGAGGTGCCTTCATACAGGGTGTACCCGGATATGGAATCGGTTAGGAGGGCTGTCTCTCTCCTACTCTCGGCCGAGAAACCTGTGATAATAGCTGGTGGAGGAGTACTTCTATCTAAAGCTTGGGATGAAGTTACGGAGCTAGCTGAGCTGACTGTCGCCCCTGTGGCTACCACCCTCACAGGTAAGGGGTCAATCCCAGAAAACCACCCTTTAAGCCTCGGGGTTGTGGGAGATAACGGCGGTAAAGAGTACGTGAATCAGATAGTTAGAGAATCAGACCTAGTCATGTTCGTCGGGTGTAAGACGGGCTCAGTAGCCACTATCAAATGGACTTTGCTGGAAGACTCTACGAAGATAATCCACGTAGACGTCGACCCGAGGGAGATAGGTAAAAACTATCGGACAGAGGTAGGAGTAGTGGGAGATGCAAAGTACGCTCTAAGAGCTATAATCGACGCCATAAAAGAAAAGGCTGGGAAGATCGATAGACCGAGGAGGCTTGAGGAGCTAAAAAGAAAAGCCGAGGAATGGTGGAGTGAAGCGGAGTCCCGGATGGACTCTCCGCCGGGAAGAATTAAACCTCAGAGACTCGTCAAAGAGCTCAGGAAGGCTTTGCCTAAAGGTTCGACTCTGGTCATAGACGCCGGGACACCTACCCCATACACGGCGGCTTACTACCCCGTCTTAGAGCCTGGCAGAAGGATAGTAATAGCGAGGGCTCACGGAGAGATAGGATACGCCCTTCCCGGCTCGATCGGAGCTAAACTCGCAGACCCCGAGAGGCCTACATTCGCACTTTGCGGGGACGGGAGCTTCGTAATCGCTCTTGGAGAGCTCGAAACGGTGAGTCGGGTTAGAGCACCTTTAACACTCGTCGTCTTCAACAACGGCTGCTACAGCTGGATCAAAACCTTACAACACATATACTGCGATAAATGCTACTACCAGGTGGACTTCACAGACGTGGACTACTGTAAGATAGCTGAGGGATTTAACCTCATAGGTAAACGTGTAGAAGAGCCCGGTAACCTCGAGAAAACCTTTAAGGAAGCGTTAAACTCTGATGTTCCTACGGTGATCGAGGTTCCTGTGGTTCCGATGCACGTCGAGATACCTCCCGTAGCTACTTGGGTAGACCTGACGAAGATGAGATAAGCTAGACTTTAACTACTATGTTCTCATGAAGCCTAGCTTACAGAACAGCCTCTTAGCAGACTCTGTTAACTTGAGGTCTCTGAGTTTGTCGAAGGGCACCCACCTCACCTCAGCGGCGTCCGAAGACTCCTTCAATTTCCCTCCGACCGGGCGGGCGAGATAATCGACTATAACATAATGATATTTCACTCTTCCATCCTCGTCTCTTACGATGTTGTCTATGACGTCGATCAGTTCTCCTACCTCCACGATTAAACCGGTTTCTTCAAGGACTTCCCTTTTAGCGGCTTCCCTAACGCTTTCTCCCACCTCTACCAACCCTCCCGGTATCGAGTAGTAACCGGCTTTAGGAGGAGCCTTCCTCTTCACCAAGAGGACTTTACCGTCCTCTACGATGACCGCTCCGGCCCCTACAAGAGGTGAAGTCGGATACTCCCTTCTCACAGACATTTTGGAAGATTTCCACTATCTAGTGGCGTAGAGGTTTAAATTCAGGATTTTTGCCGCTTAGAAGCTCAAGCCTAATCTTCTTCAATAAGTTTACTAGGATATCCGGTCTGTTCGACCCTATCGCATCTACACCTAACTCCACCATTCTGACCATGTCTTCCTCGGTGTCAGGGTTCCATACGCAGACTTTCAATCCTCTCTGATGGGCTGCTTCGATTAGCTCCCTATCTACATGTCTGAAGTTGACGTGAAGCGCCTTTGCGCCGACTTCTAAAGCCTTCCGGCAAGGGTCGTTCTCTGGTTTGAATATAAGTAGCCCTGTCGAGATCGCAGGGTCTAGTTCACGGACCCTCTTGAGCATCTCCGGATGAAAAGACGTTATGATAACCCAGTTCTCTGCGCCTATCTCCTCGATCAACCGAACGACCGGATCGGCTGTTCCTTCACCCTTAAGCTCTATTTGAAGGATCACCCTACCTACGGTTAAGTTTAAGACTTCCCTGAGCGTAGGTATGCGTTCACCTTTCCCTGCATCGAGTTTTCTAAGCTCTTCGAAGGTGAACTCTCTAACGTAGCCATGGCCGTCGGTAGTCCTATCGACCTTATCGTCGTGTATTACCACTATTTCACAGTCTCTGGTTAGATGCACGTCTACTTCGACTTGATCGACCCCGAGTTCGATAGCCTTGCGGATCGAGCGTAACGTATTCTCAGGCTCGAGGCCGGAGGCTCCTCTATGTCCTGTAACCTTGATCATGTGAAGATCCCTCTAGACTATGAATGTTAAGACTGTCCAAAAATTTAACGTTAACCAATCCTCAGCTAGCTCGAAGAAAGGTGAGGTCGCTAAAAATCTGTAAGAAAATTCGGTGAATGGAAGCGTCGGGGAGTGTCTTATCTATGTAGTTGATTGAGCATCCTTCTATATCTTTCCCGAACGTAGTTCATGAATTTCTCGTCCTCCCTTAAGGCCCTTAACGTCTCTTTCGAGTCTACGAGTCGAATGAGCTCGTCTTCAAAAGTCCAAGGATTGTCGAAAGCCCCCCTCACCCGCCTCTCGATCGAGACTAAGCCTTCAGCCTTCAGCCTCTCTAAAGCTTTGTCAAGGTCTTTAGGGTTTAGAGGTTTAAGGACACCCAGAAACCTATATAGCTTAATGAGATCTGGGATTACCTCAGACTTCCAGCTCACCCCGTGATAAACGGCTAAAACCCTTATCGAATCCGCCATCAAACGGTCTATTTCACTCTCGCCTTCACGGGCTAGAACGTTACTCACCTTCTCAGAAAACTTTTCAGCCAAGCAGATCCCCACCTAGTATAGCGTGAAGGATCCTTATAAAACTGAAAGCCTCCTATCGTTATATCTTCCATGGTTTCTTCACTAAGTCTATAAAACAGGCTAAAAAGCCTATTAACGTTGATGTAGACTTCGGTTAGCCTACCCCGTCTGTTTCATGTGTTAAAGCCTGCTTGATAGTTCTTAAAGGTTGTTAGACACGTAGATTAAAGTTTTTAAAACACGTTTCCTCTAGGGTTATTCTGGGTTAAATTGAAGATCGCAGGTTTCGAAACGTTTACCGTGAAAGTTCCTTCAAAAGTCTATGTCTGCTGTTGTAGAGAGAACGAGGTTCCATCGGTCGACGAGGTTCATGGTGCTCCTCAAGTCATCCTTAAACTACGTTCTGAAGACGGACTCGTAGGTTTAGGTGAAGTGCGAAGGTTCGTCTCTGAGAATGATGTGAAAAAAGGCGTTAAACCTATCTTAAGAAAAAATCTCTCCGAGATTAACCTACAGGACTTGAACATTGACCTTAAGATCAAACCAGCCGTCGAGATGGCCTTACTAGACTTGATAGGGAAAACGTTCAAGGTTCCTGTATACCGGCTTTTCGGTGGAGCTTTTCGACGTAAAATCCCTCTATCCTATTGTATACCGATTAAGAAGGCTAAAGAGGCGGCTAAAGAGGCCCTTGAAGCCGTGAACAAGGGCTATAAGCTGATCAAGGTTAAAGCTTGGGAGCCGAGCGAGGATATAAAAAGAGTGAAAGCGATCGTGGAGGCTATAGGCGACGACTTTCCCATAAGGGTCGACGCTAACGAGGGATGGCGGCGCCTCTCGACCGCAAGAAAGATGGCCGAGAAATTCAAGAGATATAACATAGAATCGTTCGAAGACCCGATACCGAAATGGAACCTAGACCAATACACCACGCTCAGAAAGCTAATAGACATCCCGATAATGCTTCACTTATCCTCTGTAAAAGAAGTTGTTAACGCGGTTAAACGAGAGGCGTGTGACTACCTGAATCTTCCAGCGAGGTATATGGGCCTCTTCGAGTTCAGGAGGGCCGCTGCGGTGGCTGAAGCGGCTGACATACCGATAGAGTGTGGAGTAGGAATAGACCTAGCGATAGCAGAGGCAGCCGCCCTACATCTATGTGCTGCGACTGCTAACGCTACCTTACCGAGTGACCTTATAGGTAACTACATCCGTGAAGACGACTTAGCGGAAGCCCCTCTCCCTATAAGAGATGGCTTCATGGAGGTTCCTGAGAAGCCCGGGTTAGGGGTAGAGCTAGACGAAGAGGCTTTACAGAAATATCTAATTAAATAAAGTCTAAAATTTTTATCCTCCGGCGATCTGTGGGAATATCGCTATTACGTCTCCGTCTCTGATTCTAACTTCCTTCTTGATGTCCCTTATGTTCCTCCCGTTTATGGTGAATATAAATCCGTCTCTAACTTTATCTCTGTTGACGTCGTAGATCATGTCGAAGAAGTCTTTACCTAGATTCATCGAAGCCTTCTCGATGAGGCTTCTAACAGTTCCATCGCATTTAACCTCCAACTCTCTGACCCCAAACTTCTTTCTTAAAGTAGCGAACAACACTATCTTTGCGGCTACTTCTCTCATTCTCTGCCCTCTAAAAAAGGGAGGAGACTTTAAAGTTCTATCTCAAGCTCTTTCAGCTTCTCTGGTGTAGGCCTCCCGTTGATCCATCCCCTCAGCTTGTAATACTCTTCCTTCATCTTTTCGAGTTCTACTATATGCCCTTTCGCTGCCCCTTCCGGCATAGCCTCCTTGAGGAGACGCTGGGGCAGTGTATCGTCCTTTCCGTCGAAGCCTAACTCGTTTATGACTACCCTCTCTAGGTTGTAGATGCGCTCACCGATCCTCATTACATCGTCTTCGGTTAAACTCCAGCCTGTAACCGCTGAGAGAAGCTCTGCATAATCTTTTGCGTCCAAAGCGAACGTAACGAACAGACAGTTGACCGTAGAGTTAACTACACACGTGAGGTCTTGAAGAGTTTTAACCCACTTCGCCTTCCCCTCGGTCGTTAACGGGTCTATCTTCTCAGGTAAACCGATGATCTCTGGAGAGATAGTGTATCCGGTGACATGGCATCCACCTCTATTAGCGGTCGCGTAGTTTAAGCCTATGCCCTTTGCTCCTCTAGGATCGTATGCCGGCATCTCTAGCCCCTTAACGCTCATCGACAGCTCGGGATGCCCATAAAGCTCGCATAGCTTCTTCGAGCCTAACGCAAGGAACTTCCCGAAACCAGTCTTATAAGCGGTACGCCAT
>CAZVJZ010000042.1:0-10239 GCA_964627655.1 uncultured Candidatus Bathyarchaeia archaeon | reverse complement strand
ATAGATCTACAGTATTGTTGTGTATAGTTCTAACTCTCTCTTTCTATAACAGGTTTCATATAATTAATTTATTGAGAATTTAATTGAATTAATTGTCTCATATTGTGAGACAATTAACTATCATAAACTTACAATTGATTGTTAAATGCAGGAATGCTAGTCGAGTGTTATGGATAGAAAACATAAAAATTGATGGGATCGTCTCTTAAAATTTTTGTCTCACATGGGTTCTTCTAGTTTTTCGCTTTAAACATGAAGACTCTCGAGTTTACCGAACGTAGTCCCATAACCAGTAAAGAGAGAAGGGTTGAAGAACAGCTATTTTTCAAGAAGCTGATCTCTGTGGCGATCTTAGTGTTAGAAGAGGGTTAACAGAGGAGGAACATACACTATTCTAGGGGATCCTTGATACCTCCTGAGGTCGTTAAAGTAATAGATGAAGCCGCTAGACAGCTTGTATTGGTAGATAAACTCTTGGATAAGGCTGGAAAGACTATAGCCGAAATAGTGGAAGCAGAAGCTACGCACGTAACTTCTGGAGCAGCTGCAGGTATCACGCGGAGAGACGTGGAAAAGATGAAGAATCTACCCTCCACTTCAGATATGAAGAGTGAGATAATAGTTCAGAGGCTACAGCATAACGTGTGGATGAGACATCTAGCTTAGGCAGAATCTAAGATAGTCGAGGTCGGGAACGAAGAAGACTGCACGTTGAATGATATAGAGAACGCTATAAATGAGGATGTTATTGCAATCGCCTACTGGATAACGACGAATACTTTCAGCAGGGGAGTCGCACCAAGCGAGGTGGTGAAGTTAGCTAGAAAACGTGGACTCCATACTATCCTAGACGCTGCCGCTGAACTTCCACCGGTGAAGAACTTAAGAAAACTCGTTAACATGGGATTCGACCTCGTCATTCTTAGCGGCGGAAAGGCTATATAAGGGGGCAAACGATACAGGCATAATATGTGGAAGAAAGACCTGATCGAGGCATGCAGTCGTCCCACATGAAGGATTTATAGGCAGGCCGTTTAAGGTCGGTAAAGAGTAGATAATCGGTTTAGTAACTGCCTTAAAGAGGTTTATTTCGAGGAATCCTAAACTTGATGAGAAGAAAAGGAAAGCAAGATATATAGTCGAACACTTAAAAGACTTACCAAACATCAGAGTTAAGCAGGTAAAGCCTAATCCAGATAGGTATTGGTCGCATCACTGGCCTAGAGTCCAGATAACTTTAGATGAGGAGGCTTTTAGGTCTAACCGCTGAAGATGTGGTAATGAAACTTAGAGAGGGAGACACGATTATCTGGTTGAATCGGATAAATGATAAGCTTATAGTGAAGCCATTCGGGCTACTAGAGGGAGACGAAGAGATAATCGTTAATAAGTTAGAGAAATACTCTTAAAGCCAAGACAGAAGCCACTTAAGAGGCGAGGTTGAATGAAGTTACGGGTTTTAGCTGTTGGTGCACATCCAGCAGACGTGCCGAAGAGGGCAGGAGGAACGGTAGCTAGATACGTGAAGGAGGGGCATGAGGTTTATATGGCTTGCCTCACGTTCGGAGAGACTATGGAGTCGGGGCTCCTATGGGAGAAGCCTGGAATGACTGCCGAGAAGGCTAAACCTATAAGGAGAGAGGAGTTTCTCGAATCTGCCAGAATTCTGGGCGTTAAACCTGTAATGCTCTGCTTCGACGATAACTTTCCTATACATCCGTTAACGGAGGAAAAGCAACTAAAGATAGCTGAGATGATAAGGAGGACGAGGCCACACATCGTTTTGACGCATTGGTTGATGACCCTCTATGACGACCATAGACTCACTGCTAAGTCTATCTGCTTTAAAGCTAGGAAACTGGCTGCCGACCCGGAGAAGCTTAAAGAAACAGGTTTAGAGCCATGGACAATCGACGATATATATTTCTTCGAGCCTGCTGAAACATACGGTCCTATAGCGGGGTTTCTCGAGGACGTATACATCGATGTGACAGACGTCTGGGAGGTCAAGATGAAAGCTCTCGAACCATTCTGGGAAAGCCAGAGGAACAACGCCGACTACTATACTCAAGTAGCACTATACTGCGGAAGACAGGCAGGGGTAAAATACGCGGAGAGATTCGTTCAGTTCAGAACGAAGCGCGTTCTTAAGTTATTCCCAACGCCAAGGAATTTAAGAGAGTGAACAGGAACGTTTAGGTGGTAACTGTGATGCAGATAAAGGATGTTAAAGCCTACGAAGTAGCTGTACCATGGAAGGGCGTGCTCCTTTGGGCGGGTGGAATACACAGATATTATGCAGATACCGTGGCGAGGACCATATTCGAACTGTACACCGACGAAGGAGTAGTGGGAATAGGAGAGGGAGCACTAGGCAAGGAGGTCTACGAGAAGAAGGTAAAGCCCCTGATATTGGGAGAGGACCCCCTGAACTACGAGAAGATCAGGAGGAAACTCGTCTTCGAGGGGATCCCGAAGGAGTATACCTCTGGAGTAGAGATCGCCTGCTGGGACATAATAGGTAAAGTCTTCAATCAACCAGTCTATAGGCTTCTCTCTGGGGGCGTATATAGGGTGGAGGTGCCGCTATCTGCTTACGTGTTCTTCCGTGACGAGGAGGGAAGAAACCCTGTAACGCCAGACAACTTGACAGACCATTGCTCGTCTTTGATCAAGAAGTTTGGGTTTAAAACAGTAAAACTGAAGTTAGGCGTTTATCCACCTGAAGTCGAGGTTAAAGCCGTACGCGAAGTCAGGGAAGAATTAGGGGATGAGATAAAGATCAGGATAGACCCTAATGGTGCTTGGTCGCTGCCTACAGCACTTAACACTATAAAAGCGCTGGAAGACTGCAACTTAGAGTATGTGGAGTCCCCTATAGCTTTGAAGACCCCTATCGGCAACCATCAGAGGCTTAGATCCTCGACCAAGACACCGATCTGCGCCGACGGCGTGTACGACATAGACTCCTTAGTTAGGATAGCTAAGTCAGATGCCGCTGACGTAGTCATGGCCGATACCTACGGCTGCGGAGGAATAAAGAAGACTATGGAGTGGTTCACGGTTGCAAGCTCATTCAGTCTCGGCATATCCTATCATAGTATGAGAAGACTTGGTATAGCGCATGTAGCTAAGTTACATGTTACGGCATCTTTTCCAGACATGCATCACGCACATTACCACCAGCTCGAAGACGACATACTCGAAGGGGGCAAAATGGAGTATAAGAAGGGTTGCATGAGGGTTCCCTCAAATCCAGGCTTAGGAGTAGACTTGGATGAAGATAAACTCAAGGAATACGAACTTACAGAGGATAGAAGGAAGGGACTAGAGAGGTACACGGCACACTTCTGGAACAAGTATCAATGGAAGATAGAGCATAGAGCGCTAGGGATTCCTCAATATTAAAGGTTTAAATTTCATCTCCTTATTATTTTATTTATTAATTTCTAAAGTTTTCTGAAAAGCATAAGTCTCCGTATCTTCCCATTTAATCTCCTCTGTCGCTTTAGCGAACTCCTCAAGCAATAGAGACTCTACCTCAAACTTTTCTTCGGACGATCTAGGAATAAATTTCCTAGCCATAAGGATAACCCTGCTAGAAGATACGTTCACCAGACTTTACTACGTGAGTCGGTTCCAACTTATATCTTCCAGTTCTCTTCTCGCCAGCCGAATCCTCGAATGTAAAATCGCCTTCAAGCATCTTAAAGCATGATATGTCGGCACAGGCACCTGTCTTAAGCGTCCCCAGATAATCCTCCTTCTTCAGAACTATAGCTGGATGAAAGGTTGATCTTTTAATAACCTCGTCTAAAGACATCCCTAGAGCCATCCATTTAGACATGGTTGTGGGCATGTCGTATACAGGTCCATTTACAGACAATTTGTGTAGGTCTGTACTTATTGTGAATGGAGGCAAACCCTGCTTCAAACACTTCTCTGCTACGTCGAACGAGAAACCTCCTTCTCCGTGACCTTGGTCTAGATATACGCCACGTTTAACAGCCTCCCACACCTCTGGTAAAACTTTTCCGTTTTCGTCTAGAAGGCCCCTTCTAGGTAAAGGATGAAAACTGTGGGTGAGAACGTCCCCTCTATACATGTATTCCAGGATGGTTTTGAGTTTAGGCCCGTATGGTTCGCACATCAGCATACAGCCACCCCAATCAGCGGCCTCCCTAGCTAGTATAAGCATATCCATCGTTCCAAGAGCTCCGTGATGATATTTCACTCCTACGAGAAAGTCTCGATTTGCTCTGATCGTTGCACCGTATTCTCGTGGGTTTCCGTCAGGTTTCATACATAATAAGGCGTAGATCCTCGTTTTTGACCTGTTCACTATGTAGTATCTGAAGGCTTCAACGTCTTCTGGATAGAAGGAGCCGGCGTCTAAGACAGTGGTTACGCCTTTAGCTAGACTCGTCGAATCCACCTTGAGACCTTCTCTTTTATGACCTAACAGATAGAAGACGTGGGTATGAAGATCTATAACACCGGGAGTCACTATCTGGCCATCAACTTCTAAAACTTCTTTAGATTCTTTAGGGTCGAGGTTAACTCCTAAGTTTACTATTCTACCTTTAGAGACCGCTACATCTAGCTTACCGTGTATGCCTTGAGAGGGATCTATAACTAAGCCTCCCTTAACCAACAGGTCGTACTTAGCCATTTCAACCACCCTTTAACTCGAGAGTTACAGTATCTAAAGTATTGCTTAGACCTTAAAAGTTGATCGAGGATTAAAATTCAAACAGTCTAGAAGTAACACGTCCTTAATGGTTCCTTTAGAGAACGTTCAATTTTGTTACAGAGGCCTTAATCATTGTTTTAACTTTTCCTTATGGATTAACGAGATTATTTTTGCTACCGTTTCTGAGAGAATACCTCCAGAAAACAGGTTTTGGGGGAAGTGCCTCAATTTTTTCTGCCGTCTCTTCTAGATGCGCTTTTCAAGTTTCGGGGGTCGCCTATAGGGAATAATTTTATTTAAACATTAGATAACTGAAGGTTGTTGAGGGATAGATTTGGTTACGTATAGTGAGCTTGGAGTTCGGAGGGTAGTTAACGGTGGAGGAACATACACGATTCTAGGCGGATCCCTGATGGCTCCAGAAGTAATCGAAGCTATGAACGAAGCTGCCAAACAGTTTGTGCTCATAGATGAGTTGTATGATAAGGCTGGAGAAGTAGTGGCTGAGATCACAGGTGCTGAGGCAGCTTACATCACCTCAGGTGCAGCGGCAGGTTTAGTTCTTGCAGCAGCGGCATGTATCACAGGTAAAGATATAGATAAGATGAGGCGTCTCCCCGTGACTTCTGGTATGAAGAATGAGATAATCGTTCAAAAACTACAGGTAAATATATGGACTAGACATCTGGCTCAAGCCGGAGCGAAAATAATAGAGGTCGGTGACATGGAGAACTGTACACCGAAGGATATTGAGGATGCTATAACTGAAAATACTGTGGCTATAGCCTACTGGATTACCATGGATACCTTCGGTAAAGGAGTTTCACTTGAAAAGGTCGTAGAAGTCGCGAAGAAACATAGGCTCTACACGATCCTTGATGCAGCAGCCGAGCTTCCACCTATAGAGAATCTAAGGAAGTTCGTCGAGATGGGGGTGGACCTCGTGATTTTCAGCGGTGGGAAAGCCATTGAGGGACCCAACGATACGGGTATAATATGCGGAAGGAGAGAGTTGATCGAAGCATGTAGAATGCAGTCGTTTCCACATGCCGGGTTTATAGGTAGACCTTTCAAGGTGAGTAAGGAACAGATTATTGGTTTAGTGACTGCTCTAAAGAGGTTTGTTTCGAGAGATCCGAAGCTAGATGAGAAGGAGAGGAAAGCGAAAGTCGAATATATAGTGGAGAATCTGAGAGGGGTACCGAACATAAAGGTTGAACGGATCATGCCCGACCTAAATAAGTACTGGTCTCATCACTGGCCGAGAGCTCAGATAACTTTAGATGAGGAAAAATTAGGTTTAACGGCTAGGGAGGTCGCAGAGAAGCTCAGAGAGGGAGATCCTATAGTCTGGTTGAATCAGGTGGACAATAAACTGATTGTGAATCCTTTCGGGCTTCTAGATGGCGACGAAAAGATTATCGTGGAGAGAATAAAGGAGATTTTATTGGAGAGGTAAGAGCAGAGAAGTTGGAGGCAGTTAAGATGCATATTAGCTGTAGGGGCACACGTACCTAAGAGGGCGAGGAACCATAGTCAACTACGTGAAGGAAGGACATAAAGTCTATATCGAGGATTACAGAACCTTAATTTTTACAACTATGTTTAAACTAAAATATTCTAGACTCTTCTGAATCTTATCGTTTCTGCGCCTTCCCACCTAATTTTTTCTGCGGCTTCAGCGAACTCTTTAAGTCCCTCCGTGATTCTAGCGAAAAGGTTTACGCCCTCGCTGCAACGGGCATGTCTATCGTAGTATATGACTATTTCAGCGTAATCCGTTTTGGAAGAACCAACGTAAGACGAGTCTTCCTCCACTGGACCAGGCATATATACGTAGCATATGTCTCCGGGTATAACATCCTTAACAATGTTTTCTGGCTCTACTCTTATGATGTTTGGTGGATCTAGGTATGTGAGTATCTCGGCGCCGGACCAAGCGCATGTTATGAACTTAAACTCCTTTGGCAACAGCTTAAGTATGGCTTCACATGTTTTGGGGGCTTGATCCTCCAGCAGAGTCGCTACGGAGCGAATTCCTCTTCGGGGCATAAATAACTCTATCTCAGTCATTCTCCTCTATCTCCAGAATGTTTTAATTCGATTATCGCTTCTTTCGCCCCTTCAACACGTATTCTTCTCGCCATCCTGAATAGGTCGTTATAATTCGATGAGACTACACCGAAGAGATTCACCGATTTCTCACCCCATACATAGGCTGGTCTAACATGTCTTCCATAGACGAAACCAATCTCTGCATACTCATCAACTCCATGTATGAGCCCCGGGTGATCCCAATAGCTATACCAGTAAGTGACGTCTCGGACCCTAACGTTTTTAACCAGATTCTCTTTAGGCGCCTTGATTATTGATTCTCCTCTCAATTCGATAACTATCATCTGACCCGAAAAGTTTGTGTGAACCAGACTTCCCTTGATGGGTAGAGACTGAAGGATCGCTCTACATGTTTCCGGGGCTTCATCCTCAAAGAGCAGGAAATCGATTTCGAACTCCTCTTCGGGTATCTTAAGGACGAGTTCTCTAGTCATTTGATAAACCTCAAAATATGATTTCTCCAGCTCTAATTAAATGCGTCGGTTCAAGTTTATATCCATTCTCATCTAGAAGACCCCTTCTGGGTAGAGAGTGGAAACTATGAGTGATGACATCACCTTTATACATGTATTCTAGGATCGTCTTCAGTTTTGGTCCATAAGGTTCACACATCAGCATGCATTCACCATAATCAGCTGCCTCCCGCCCAACAAGAGAGCATCCATCGTTCCTAAAGTTTTATGATGATATTTAATTCCAACCACGAAAGCTCTGTTAGCCTTCACAACTTCACCGTATTCACGGAGGTTTCCATCAGGCTTCATGTATAGTAACGCGTGAATCCTTGTTTTTAGACCGCTCTACAATATAGTATCTGAAGGCTTCAACATTTTCTGGATAGAAAGAACCTGCATCCAGAACTGTAGTTAAGCCTTTAGCTAGACTTGTTGAATCAACCTCCAAGCTTTCTCTTGCTTGTCCAAGCAGATAGAACACGTGGGTATGTATATCTATCAGACCGGGAGTCACTATTTGACTGCTTGCATCTATGACATGTTTTGACCTCGATGAGTCGATATCTCTCTAACTCAGCTATTTTACCTTCAAGAACGGCTACATTCATCTATCTCCGAGTGTATTCTCTGCGACGAATCTATTAACAGTCCGCCTTTAATCAATACGTCATATTCAGTCATTGACTGATCCTCTAAAACCTAACATTCTTTAACATAAATAGTTTTCGAAGTAAAAAAGAATACTCTAACCTTCCATGATCGCATTCTCTAAGGAGGAGAAAGGGATAATTCCCCGTTTTCTATGGAAGCTTCGGCCTTAGATTCCTGACTGCGGGCCCGTTCTCCACTCTAAAACGCCAAGCACCGTGATCGTGTATGGGACGAATCTATAGATTCTCCCGCCAGGCACAGTAACATTGAACACTATCGGTGTGGAAACGAATTGTTCACAATAGACTGAACCCCTGACGTCCATAACAACTTTCTCTGTAGCTGGATCTATGGATAAGTCTCTACCCGTTTCAGGATCGAATTTCTCGTTTGTAGCATCGATTATCTTGCATCCTACATGCACCCATCCGGTTCCACCGTTATTCAGCACCCTGAGGCTTATCCTTAATCGAACAGGCCCCTCAACATCCGTTAGGTTAACCATGGAATCTAGCTTGTCAGGATGGGTTAACGACGTCCTTAGAGGTACTGGAAGACCTTCAATTTCCCTAAAAACAGCTGAGCTAGGTAGGTCCACGTATGCCCATTGGTAAGATTTAGCCTCATACGCCCCTACAAAGATCAGAGTTAGAAGCAATATTATCGCGAGGGATTTCCCGCTTATAGGTAGCGCCGTTTAAAGATTCCTCCTAAAGCCCCTTTAAGCCTCCTACAGCTAACCCTCTCAACAGGCATCTACCTGCGAAGACACAGAGTAATAGCTGGTAACGAGAAGATCACTCCGCCAGCCATTATCTCGTTCGTATACGTCATTCCGTCTCCTAAAGCTGAAAAAATATTTATATTAGAAGGGCAAGTTTATTTCTTGGTGTACAGTTTTGGCTAAGGTTACGATAAAAAGTTTAACGAAACGGTTTGGCGAGACAGTAGCCGTCAGGAACTTGAACCTGAACGTTGCAGACAAGAGCTTTGTGGTTCTCTTAGGCCCTTCAGGCTGCGGTAAGACTACAACGCTTAGATGCATAGCGGGTCTAGAGATACCTGACGAAGGCGAGATCTATATCGGAGATACCCTAGTGAACGACTTGGCGCCTAAGGACAGAGACGTAGCCATGGTCTTCCAGAGCTACGCATTGTATCCACACATGACAGTATTCGATAACATAGCCTTCCCACTGAAGATGAGGAAAGTTCCTAAAGACGAGATCAAGAGGCGTGTTCAGAAGACAGCCGAACTGTTAAGGATATCTCATCTGCTTAACAGGAAACCTAAACAACTGAGCGGTGGAGAAGCACAGAGGACAGCCCTAGGCAGAGCTATAGTGAGAGACCCTAAGGTATTCCTTATGGACGAGCCTTTAAGCAACCTAGACGCTAAGCTCAGGGTTTACATGAGGGCCGAGCTCAAGAGGCTACAGAAGGAGCTTGGTGTAACCACAGTATACGTAACCCACGACCAGGTGGAAGCCATGACCATGGCGGATAAAGTTGCAGTAATGAACCTAGGTGTGCTACAGCAATTTGGTACAGCGGCCGAGATATTCGACCATCCGGCAAACCTGTTCGTCGCAGGATTCATAGGAAGTCCACCGATGAATTTCATAGACTGCCATTTCGTCGAGAAAGATAACGAGTACTTCTTAGAGACTGGTGAATTCAAGATGCCTCTACCGAAAGATTTAGGACAGATCATTAAAGAGAAATCTACAAGCTCTGAGCTGATTCTCGGAGTCAGACCTGAAGACCTATCGTTGTCTAAGAGGAAGAACCCAGACTCCTTGGGGCAGGTCGACGTATACGTTACAGAGCCTCTTGGAAGCGAAATAATAGTGGATTTCATGTTAGGAGGTTCCATGCTTAAAGCTAGAACTCCACCAGACTTCATCGTTCACCCTGGAGACAAAGTGTATATAGCGATAAACAAAGAGAGAATGCACATCTTCGACAAAAAGACAGAAAAGGCCATAATCTAAATACACTACAACAATTATTAATTTTTTATTTATAGTTGTTCATTTACTCCGAATTTCCCCGTTTCGGTATGCGATAGAAGAAGATTTCGGCTCTAGAAGGAATCTCAGATCTTTATTTTTAAGTCTTCTTAACGCTGGGCACCGGTTAATTCTCTATAGTTTATCTCATCGAACAGAAGGATAAGTTCGAGTCTATTGCAACTCTTTTTTAATTAGTGAAAGTTTATCGATTAGATAAAATTCTTATAAGGGTTAAGTGGCTTAGAAGAAGGCAGGTGAAGGACGTGATCATAAGGAACGTTAACTAGATCGAAGAGATTCAGGTTCATGG
>CAZVJZ010000041.1:0-10475 GCA_964627655.1 uncultured Candidatus Bathyarchaeia archaeon | reverse complement strand
CCACACCTGTTATATTTAGAGGCGGCTTAGTTGATCACACTAAAGGAAAAGGCATGGTGCGCATGGAAACCGCCGTATGAATTTCCTCTTAATATCCCGCAAAGACCTCTCGAGACTGGGGATTTAAGTTGAAGGTTGTAATGATCAATGACTGCTCTCATGTGGGGGAGACTATCCTAAGATTTCTGTCCGGAGACGTTGAGAAAGTATACGTTAAAAGAAGTAGAGGGTTATTGAGTAAAACCGTTGGGATAGCGTATAAGATTCTTAGGTCGAGAGGCGACGTGTATCATGTTAACTATCTTCTGCAGGACTGCTATATTGCCTCGAGATGTGGAAAGAAACCCCTGATAGGACATGCGCATGGAAGCGACTTGAGAAACGGATTAAAGCACTTCCTTTGGAAGAGTATCGTACGCCACAACCTTAAGCACTGTGATAAAATATTCGTGAGTACACCCGATATACTAGAGTCGGCAAGGCTGTACAGAGAGGATGCAGAGTACCTTCCTAACCCAGTCGATACCAGACTTTTCTATCCTAAACCACCTCCTCGTCAAAGTGAAAGGATGAAGGTGCTGATTGCAAGCAACTCAGATTGGGAGGTTAAAGGGACAAACATAGCTATAAAGGCTTTAAGCAAAATTAGAGGACGAGTCGACGTATCGATAATCAATTACGGCAGAGACTTCGATAAAACGGTTAAACTAGCGAGGTCTCTAGGCTTAACTCTACACATACTGGAGAAGACCCCCCATGAGAGGATAAGGGAATACTATTGGAGGACTGACGTAGTCGTTGATCGGTTCAGGTTAGGGTCGCTTGGCATGGTTTCGCTGGAAGCTATAGCATGTGGAAGGCCGGTCGTCACCTACGTTTCGTCAGAATACCCGGAATACAGAGAGTTCCCGTTGAAAGACGTAAATACAGAAGAAGAAATCGCTGAAGCCATAAACAACGCTACATCCAACCTATGGGAGAAGCAGTATGCTTATTTAATGAAGCATCACGACCCACACAAAATCGCTGACCGAGTAAGAAAAAGCTATGAGGCATTAAGAAGTGACTACACCTAAGATTTTAGTTTTAATACCTACATTAAAAGATGAGCCGACAGAAACGGTGTTAAGTGTCAAACGCCAGACGATAAAAGTCTCAGAGATCGTTATAGTGGCCGGTTCACGTAATCTATTTAACAGACTTTTAAACTCAAGCGTCTCCAACTTTACAAAAATTCTTTACTTAAAGCCAAACATGAAAGAGTATCTCGGCTTAAGAGTAGCTAAAGCACTAAACTATGCGTTAAAAAAAGTTAAGGTCGAGGACTATGATTACATCTTACGGGTAGACGCAGACATAAAGTTACCTCCAGACTTCATCGAGAAAAATTTGGAGATCGACGCAGAGATCGTGGGCAAAGCAGGCTATGCGATGCTGATAAAGACCAAGAGTTTTTTGAAGATTTTTAATGGAAGGTTCCCTGAAGTGCCAGCAGAAGATTCGTTTTTAAACCTCTCACTTATGAGCAGGAAAAGAAAAGTAGAGGATTGGAGAACTCCTCCCATACTGTTGAAGCAGAGTCGTAAAAAACATTCTTGGCGTTACTATTTCCATCGAGGAGAGGCGATGTATAAGCTCGGTTACGAACCCATTCACGTAGCCGAGAGAGCTCGAACATACGGTTTAATGAATGCTTTCACGGTTCTAGGATACTTTATTTCGGTGATAAAACGTAAAGAGAAATATGAGATCTCCAGATGGGTGTTCAAAACGCAACTAAAAAGACTAACTCTATTTCTTCACTCGACGTAAGATTGAGCCATACATAAATTTGAGTATGAGACACACAGACTCATCGAGTCGACTCCAGACGCTAAATATGCACCCTACGGTATAATTAAAAAGAGCGATTCAACTGAAAGAGAGGATCCTAAACACTTTGCGTGCTCCCAGAAACTCTAGTAAAGCTTCTCTAAGCACTACGAGTCAAGTAGCACAGGTTATTGTTCCAACAGCATTATTTTAGTCCTCTCAGGCTACAAGCTATAGGAGAGCTTTAGTCGCTTTACTTTCAGCCTTAGACGGTTTAGAGCCCGTTAGAGGTCGATTCGGGAGACTTAGCCTTAGATTTGTGAAACAATTATTTTTAAATACCTCTAACGGTCACAATATTCTTCTGTGGGCGGAAGATGAACGGCTCCTTGAGGAAGCACTTTAAGGAGGATCCCGCAATCGTTAGGATCCCCGTCGTTTCCGCTGACGGGACGCCTTTAATGCCTTGTAAGCCCACGAAAGCACGTAGACTCTTGGAGTCAGGTAAGGCTTTTTGGGAGACCGGTAAGGACGGAAGATATCATCTAAGGCTTAGGTTCGACCCTAAGTCTCCCATAATGAAACCTCCAGAAAAGGCGAAGAGAGGAATAGACCTGAATTCGCTGTTTTTAGCCGAACTCAGAGACCTAGCTAAACGCAGAGACGTTTGGTGGAAGGCTGTTTCGAAGACTGATAGAGACATGATAAATTTGGCTATAAGATGCGTGAGAAGACCTAAAAGCTTAAGGCTCATCACGGCTTTGGCTAGGATAGTCGTGAAGCTTAAAGATGCTTTGATCAGCCCGTTAAGGAGACTTATGGGGCAAGTCGGAAAACCCCTTGCCCTCAGACTTAGTAGGTTAGCGGTTAGATGGGGATATAAGTCAGCCGAGAAGTGGGCTGAAGACGAAGGCTTCATCAGGTACTTGACGGTTATGGATAAAGCCTTTCAGACCCTAACCTTAAACCCGAAGTGGTAGGAGTCCGCCGGCAGACGCATTGTTCTTAGCCTAGAAAAAGAGTAAGAAAAGACGTTAGAGGTATCTAGAAGCTAAAAGGACTATAAGCAGATGGGATGCTGCAACAAGTTAAAGGTTGAAAGGGAGGACTCTTGACTGGATCTTCTACACGTTTTAGCCATCTGTACACTTTCGGTTCTTTATGGATGGACAGCGTATAATATCGTGATTTTAGGGGTCGGTGTGAAGCGCTTGCGACAGATTGGTCGAAGAAGCAAGAAGAATAATCGGTTACATACGGAAAAACTGCCTAAAGTTTCGATCGTGGTTCCGGTAAAGGATGAGGAGAAGGTGATAGGCAGGCTTTTGGAGGCTTTGCTGAAGCTGAGATATCCTCCGGAGAAAAAAGAGATCCTCATAGTAGAGGATGGATCGACAGACAGAACAGTGGAGGTATGCAGCGAATACGTTAAACGGTATCCAGGTCAGGTGAAGCTTATACGTAAGCCTCTATCGGAGGGAAAGCCCTCCGCCTTAAACTACGCCCTAAAATATGTGAAAGGCGACATTATCGGGTTTTTCGACGCCGACAGCGTTCCGCACCCCGACTCGTTGATGAACATCTATAAGTACTTCGAAGATGACGAAGTAGCCGCAGTTCAGGGACGAACTTCATCTATAAACGCAGATGAGAACATGTTAACTAAACTCATTTCCTACGAGGAGACTGTTTGGTGCGAGACTTACCTGAGGGGGAAAGACCTCTTAGACCTGTTTGTCCACTTGAGGGGGAGCTGCCAGTTCGTTAGGCGGGATGCTCTGCAGAGGCTGGGAGGATTCGATGAGAACTCTCTTTCAGAAGATATGGAGCTGTCTGCAAGACTTATTGATAGAGGTTACAAGATCAGGTATGCACCTGACGTTTGTGCTTGGCAGGAGACACCAGCGGACCTGAAGGCACTGTTCAGGCAGCGGACGAGATGGTTTAGAGGGTCGATGGAGGTCGCATTGAGGTATGGAAAGCTGCTCAGGAAGGGGGATAGAAGAAGCGTAGATGCAGAACTCACCCTAGTCGGACCTTACATGTTTCTTCCATGTATGCTCGGCTACTTTTTAGGGCTACTTTCTCTAATATTCCCGGTTTCACCTAATCCTGTTTTGACGTTTATGGGTCAGGGTCTTGCACTCTCCAGCACGATAACGTTATTTCTCGTAGGGACAGCATTACTTTACTTAACTAAGCCTAAGAAGGCAGCGAGCCTGCTTTGGCCGCTATTCGTTTACGCCTACTGGATGATCCAAAACTTCGTGGCCTTCTACGCGTTCGCTCAGATGGTCTTAAGGTGGCCACGGAAATGGGTGAAGACTACGAAGAGAGGAGTAATCACAGAGACTTCTATTTCAACCTTCCCCTCCATTCTAAAGGAAAATGAAGGCTTAGAGAGATTATGGAAGCTGCTTGGATGCTGGAAAGGCGAGGTTAGCCGTGTCCTTCAGGTCTTTTAAGGTCGACGTAGTACTCTGTGTGAAGAACGATGCTGAAACTCTGAAGCCTGTCCTTAAGAGGGTTATCAGCTATATACCTTTAAGCAGGCTTATAGTAATCGACGGAGGCTCAGACGACGGAACAGTGGAGATCGCTGAAGAGTTTGAAGCCGAAATCTACCGGGATGGTGGAAAAGGACTTGGATACGCTAGAAACATGGCCTTAAGACTCGTCAAAACTCCGATCTTCGCATTTATAGACGGTGACACCTTCATACCTAAACACTGGTTCAGCTTGATTAGGTATTTTAAGGATCCAAAAGTAGCCGTCGCCTCGGGCTTCACTTTCTTCGGGCCAGAAGATCCCGTTTTAAGAGCCCTTCACGCTTACCAGCTCAGGAGGTATAGGAGTATACCGGCAAGCTTAAGCAACGCTCTCCTAAGGCTCGACCATGTGAAGACTGTAGGAGGGATGAGAGAGGATCTACCGGCCTGGGAGGATATAGACCTCCAGAGAAGGCTTATAAAGAAAGGGTTGAAGTGGATCTCAGATAGAGACGTTGTTTCGTATCAGCCTAGAGACTTGAAAAAGCATATAGCTCACGCTAGATGGTGGGGTAGGGGAGGAAGAGCTGCAAGAAACTCCATACTTGAGACCGCATGGTTCCTCCTCAAGTCTCCGGTGACCGCTATTGCACTCTTCTTCTCAGCACACCCAGCGCTACTCATCTATTACCCGATCCTGCATCTCTATAGCTATCTGGGCTACCTAGACGAAGTCAAGGCGGAGGGGGAAACATGCGGGTAAAGGCGGTCGCCGCCGTTTTAACCCTCCTTTTGCTTTTAGCCTGCCCGGTCCAAAAAGCTTCGTTTGTTCATGGAGAAGCTAACGAAAACTTCTGGCTAAGCACCGCGGAAGCTGCTTGGAGCTACTTCCAGCCGGGGGCTGGAGTGGACCCTGAGACTGGACTAAACTATGCCACAAGTACGTTCCATTACCTTACCGATTGGGATTTAGGTTGCTATATTTCAGCGATAATCGACGCCGAGATGCTGGGACTCATCCAGAGAGATGGAAAATGGGGGGCAAACTACAGGATCGGCAAGGTGCTCTCCTTCCTTAAGACACGCCAGCTAACTGATTCAGGGCTTCCATACTGGTTTTACGATTCGGAGACCAGTGAACCGGAGGTTTCGAAAGGCCCGTCTAATCCAAGCGATGCGGGAAGACTGTTGATCGCGCTTTATAGACTGAAGCAATATAGACCTGACCTAGCCAGCGACGTGGATTATATAGTCGATAGGACGAACTACACTTACTTCGCCGAGAGATGTTCGACTGAAGGTTTCTATGCCTATTATATAGCTCACGGCTACAGTCTCTTCAACTTTAATACTACGAGGGTTCATAAGGCCTTAAGTTTTCTAGAGAGGATCCCTGAGATGGAGAAGGTAGAGGTTTATGGGGAGAGTCTTCCTGCGACCGAGATAACCATGGAGCCCATCCTACATACGATCTTCGAACTGAAAGCTACACAAGAGTTCTATGATTGGGCGTATAAGGTCTACAGGGTTCAGGAGGAGAGGTATAAGGCGACCGGGAAGCCTACAGCCTTCACCGAGGGAGCCTACTATGGACCAGCAAACTACATCTACGAGTGGATAGTTCTTTCACGTGACAAGGTATGGTATGTTGTGACGGTGAAGGGACAGCCGATGGATGAGCCACCAGTGGTTTATGCAAAGGCGGCGTTCGGGATGCATGCGATATGGCCTTCCAGCTATACCGAGACCTTAATTCAATATGTTTCGAGGGATGAGACTGAAGAGGGGTTCTATGAGGGCGTCGACGAGGAGGGAAAAACGATAGCTATACTGACGGACAAGACGAACTCGCTTATAATAAACGCTGCCAGGTACGCCTTGAAGGCTCAGAAGCCTGAAATAGATTTAGACCTCTCTAAAGAGGTTGTGGAGCTACGCCCAGGCGACTCGGTGGACGTTTCAGTCGAAGTTCGCTCCACAGCTCCTTTAGAGGTTAGCCTACAGGTTTATGGCCTTCCCTCAGGTGTCGAGGGTCAAGTCGATCCGGCGGAGGGAGTAGCTAACTTCACGAGCACTTTAACTCTTAGAGTCTCTAGCTCGGCGCAGGAAGGTACGTACATACTGAACGTGACTGCTGTTTCCCCGGAGGCTGGGAGCACTTGGGCTCTCCTCACATTGATTGTAGGAGCCCCGGTCGAAGGCTACAAGTTGAGGATTAGGGTGATGGATTGGAGAATGGAGAACCCTATAGCGAACGCTACCGTGCATCTCGGCGGAGAAGAGAAAACGAGCGATAACGGAGGGTATGTTGAGTGGGAAAACGTGACCGGAACAGTTACGGTTAAGGTTAGCTTCATGGGAGTATGGGTGAGCGACCCAGTGAACGTTCAAGTAGACAAGGATAAGACGGTGGAAGTTCAATGTAGGTTCTTCGATGTTTATGTGCAGGCCTTAAATCGGGAGGGAAAGCCCGTTCAGGATGTGAAGTTGACGTTAAGCCTCAACGGAAGGGTGTTAGGTTCAGCTGTCACGAACCAGACAGGCTATGCCCTCTTCAAGGATATTCCTTCCGCAAACCTTACGCTTACAGCTTATGAAGGAGAGGGCTATACTGTTAAGCTCGGGGAGTGGAAGGTCGAAGTTTTCATGGAAGGACAAGTTATAGAGCCTGCTATGGGTGGAGAAGCTGGAGAAAAAGCATTGTGGCTTGTAACAATCGCTGTTGTCCTTTCGGTTGCTGCAGCGTTCTCAGCGCTGTTTATGGTTAAGCGCAAAACATTCCGCAGGTCGGAGCGTATCTGAGAAAGGCGACTTTCGCCTTTTTGGCTTTCCTCGTTCCCTCGGCCATAAGGACTGTGCCGGAGGTTCTAGCTTGGCCTTACCCCATAGGCTTCGACACTCTCATCTACATAAACATAATTTCGAAGGGAACGTACCTAAAGACAAGTCTCGCATCGCTGTTGAAGTCCGCAAGCCTTTTCTTTCTCCTCTCCTCAACGGCAAACCTAGCCTTCCAAGACCCTATAATAACCGTGAAAATCTTCGGTCCTTTGCTGTTCGGCCTGCTTTGCTCCTCCATCTACATATACGCTAAGAGAGGATTAAGATGGAGTGCATGGAAGGCTCTTGCCGCTTCGATTATTGGGGGGACGTACTTCGTTTCCTTGAGGATTTCGTGGGAGATGTATCGTCAGATGCTTGGCCTCACGTTTCTCATGTTAGGTTTAACCGGATTCAGGATTTCGAGGTTGAGGCTTAAGGTTTTGGTCGTCGCACTCTTCGGATTTCTAGCTACGTGGTCTCATCAGCTAGCCGCAGTCCTATTTCTTACCATATCTGCCACCTACATTTTAGTGAAGCGCCAAGACGGAGCGCGCTCTAAGGCTCTTATGGCCTTGGCGATCGCCCCAGCCCTTCTACTCTTCCTCTACCAGATATACAGTCCCGCGGCAGGAGAACTCCGTGTGCCGTACGAGAAAGTCGCTGCATCTTCTAGGGCTAGTTTGGCGGCGTTCATATCCGGATTCCTCGGTTACATGTTTCTTCCTTTACTCCCGCTGATAGCGTTGGGTGCTCTAACGTTCAGGAGCATCGACGTTTGGGTATGGTTAGCTACCTGCCTAGTATTCACGTATTGGCCTGTCCTCCTCCCTGAATACTCGGTTCTTTTTTGGTTTCGGTGGGCGATCCTGCTCGTCTACCCCATGACCTTCATGTCGGTCGAAGGGGGCGAGAAGCTTTGGAAACTGGGGGCCAAGATCTTCTGGAAGTTTAAGGTGGGGACGCTTATAGCACTGGCTGTTCTCACGTTAAACCTTGTGATGTCCGGCTACTATCTGACCGGGTTGCCTGAGCATCAGATAAAATATTTTGGAGAGTGGAACCACTATAAGCGGTTTATCCAGACCTCGATGCTCCAGAACTCTGTTTCCCTGTCGGATACGCCGAACGTTGTAAAGGCGCTGAAATGGTTTAAGGAGGAGGCCGCCGAACCCAACTCTGTGCTTGTGCTCCATGAGGCTATGGGCTACTGGGCTCAAATACTACTTCACGATGTCAGGATAGTCATGGTTAAGGAAAGAGGGCTTTCCTCACAGGTTCGCGAAAACGCTGCCGTAACGCTTGCTGCATACGCAGAGGATGAATCCAGGAGAGGAAACGAAGTCTATAGCGTGTGGTGGGTGAACGGGAAAGGTTGGTATGGGATGCCTGAGCTCTCCCACCAGTTTAAAGAAGTGCAACGTTTCGGCGACATAGCGGTCTTCCGGTACGTTCAATCCTCCTCCATCCGGCAGAGGTAGCGATAGGGGACTCTGAAGGATGCTGTTAGATGAGTAAGAGGCCGTTTATAATCGCTTGTATCCCCGCATTTAGGGAGGAGGCTAGCATAGCTAGGGTTATCGTGAAGGCCTTGAAGTATGCCGATAAGGTGATAGTCTGCGACGACGGGTCTCCTGATATGACCGGAGAGATAGCTGAGAGGTTAGGGGCGGAGGTGATAAGGCATGAGAGGAACCTCGGTTATGGTGCAGCTATTTGTTCTCTTTTTAGGAGAGTTCGTGAGCTAGACCCGGACGTTATGGTGACTTTGGATGCTGACTTGCAGCATGACCCGGACGAGATACCGAAGGTCGTGTCCCCTATACTCAGGGGTGAGGCTGATATTGTGGTTGGTTCGAGGTTTCTGGCGGAAGACAGCGGGTCTGTGCCTAGACATCGGAGGGTCGGTATAAGGGTGATAACCGGGCTGGTGAAAGCCTTCTCTTACGAGGAGATTAGCGACGCGCAGTCAGGTTTTAGGGCTTATAGTAGGATAGCTGTGCGGTCGATAACGCCGACGGAGTACGGTATGGGAGTTTCGACGGAGATCCTCTTGAAGGCTAAGGAGAAAGGTCTTAAGATAAAGGAGGTTCCGATAAGGATAGATTACAAGGTGAAGAGGCCCTCCACCCATAACCCTCTATACCATGGGCTGGACGTTATCTTAAGCCTGGTGAAGCATATGTCGATAAGGCATCCCCTGATATTCTATGGGATACCGGGGGCCGCGTCGCTTCTAACGGCTATAGCCTTCTGGATATGGACCTTCCACATATTCGCGACTACACACCAGGTGATAACTAATATAGCTTTGATCGCGATAGGCGCTACGATCGTCGGACTGATGCTGCTCACCACAGCAGTAATATTATGGGTGCTCGTAAGCGTCGTTAGGGAGATGAGATAGAGGTTCAGAGTGCACTTAAAGACTTGAGAGAGGAAGTAGAAATGTCTTGTAGCCTTCCTGAAGGAACAGCGGTCAGGGTAATCCGTGAAACGAGGGGATGCGGTAAACTTGTTGAGTGATTCTGGAATAGTGTTGGACACCTCTATATTAATACAGAGGGTCGTTAAAGAGAAGTATACGGAGTTGGCCTTAAGACTTATAAAGGAACTTGAATCGGTCTACACACCTCAACTCATCTTGCATGAAAGAAGGTATAGGTTAAGTATGCTTGTGGATCTTGTTAGCGATAATGTTTAAATGTATGTTTAAACAGAAGCTTTGGAGGTCTAGATTTGGTTAAGACGATAACCATCAGGGATGATGTTTACAGGAAGCTTCTCGCCGTTAAGCGGAAGGATGAAAGCTTCAGCGAGCTACTTGAAAGGCTTGTTGAAAGCGTGAACCCTATACATGTTCTTGTGAAGCTTAGGGGCTGCGTCGAGTTTAGGGATAAGGAGAAGCTCATCAATGAGATTTACTCCATGAGGGCTGAGCGCAGGCTATGATAGTTCTGGACACCGACGTTTTAATCGAGGTTTTTGATAGAGGATCTGATAAGGGCGAAGGCCAAAGACAGGTTAAAGGAGCTGGAAGAGTCGCCAGAGGAGAAGGGACAGCGCCTCAAATATTCATCTTTCTACAGGCTCGTGATAGGAGGTTATAGGGCGATATACGAGAGCGATCGAGAGGAAGGTGGGGGTCATAATCTTGTTCATAGGACACGGTAGGAGGGTCTATGACGACTTCTCAAGGCTTCTCTAACTACCGTTTAAGCAAGCGGATAAACAGCTCACCCTCAACATTAATGAATATAGATGAGGTCTTAACGTTTTAAGGGTGTTTACTGTAGAGGGTGGTTTTTGTTGGCTGGTGAGAGGATTCTGGTTACTGGCGGTGGCGGTTTCATA
>CAZVJZ010000040.1:0-10512 GCA_964627655.1 uncultured Candidatus Bathyarchaeia archaeon | reverse complement strand
ACAAAAACCGTGAAAATGTCCCAAAATGTCCGTCTGTATTAAAAGGGGGATGTTCTACGGGTTTTTCGAGTATTCCTCTGGTAATGATTTTGAAGCGGGGTTATTTGCTACATTCACTTCTAAATCGTTGTTTTAGCGCTAACCTTAGAATAATTGCGGTAAATGCAAAGCAAAGTTGCAGGTTTATAAGCGTGTATTACGGCGTATGCGGATGAGTATCATAACCGTTCGGGTTCCCGATGAGATTAAGAAGAAACTTGAGAAGTATAATGTGAATGTGAGCGAAACCGTGAGGAGGCTCCTATCCGAGTATCTCTCCGAACTTGAGATGAGAGATCTCGCTGAAAGACTTGAGACTCTCAGGAAACGCTTAAGCGATAAGATAAACCCCGAGCTGATAGCTGACCTAGTACGTCAGGATAGGGAATCATATTGAAGTATCTTCTAGACGCTTCGGCACTCGTGCCGTTGGTGACGAAAGCGGGAAAACGCCTTTTAATTTGGGCTACCCACGAAAAGATAATCACTACGGATCTCGCAATATACGAGACGTGCAACAGCCTATGGAAGCTCGCAACACAGCTGAAAAATATATCCTTGAAGGACGCGTTAGACACAACCGCCACGATTAAAGAGTTAATAGACAAGAAAGTTATCCAAACCGTAACGTTCGAAAGGCTGGACCTCTCACGTACCCTCAGAATAGCCAGCGAAGAAGAGTTGACGTTCTACGACGCCTCATACATCATAGCAGCGGAAAACGCAGAAGCAATCTTGGTGACAGAAGACAAGACCCTGCGAAGAAAGGCGAGCAAACACGTTAAAACCACAACGTATACAAATCTTGAAAGAAGCGTGTTCTGACGGCTTTGAGAAGACTTCCTAACGGGAGGTTTAAACCTAAACGGTTTTTAGACAGATTTTAATCCTACCTTATAGGTATTATGGGTTAGGCATGGGCTTGCAGGTGTAAGGTTTGCCTCTGATGGTATACAATACGTTGACGAAGAGGAAGGAGCCTTTCCACCCACTCCGGCCCGGTGAGGTCCGCATCTACGTCTGCGGGCCGACCGTATACGACTACATTCATATAGGTAACGCTAGGTCTTTCGTGGCCTTCGACGTGGTAAGAAGGTACCTGGAGTATAAGGGGTTTAAGGTTAGGTTCGTCAGCAACATAACGGACGTGGACGACAAGACGATCAGAAGGGCTAAGGAGCTGAACATAACCCTACAGCAGCTAGGCGAGCTCTACACGGAGGCTTACTTCGAGGACCTGAAGGCTCTAGGGGTAAGGAGGGCGGACGTAAACCCCCGGGCTACGCAGCATATAGGCGAGATGATAGCGCTGATAGAGAAGCTCATAGAGAAGGGGTATGCCTACGTAGTAGAGGGTAACGTCTACTACGACGTAACGAAGTTCCCGGAATATGGGAAGCTCTCCGGAGTCAAGGTTGAGTCCCTCATCAAGGGTGCTAGGGTGGAGGTAGACCCGAACAAGAGGAATCCGGCCGACTTCGCCCTATGGAAGAGCCGTAAACCCGGTGAGCCTTTCTGGTACAGTCCATGGGGTCCCGGAAGACCTGGCTGGCATATAGAATGCTCCGTCATGTCCTCGATATACCTAGGCGAAACCTTCGACATACATGCGGGAGGCAAAGACCTGATATTTCCGCATCATGAGAACGAGATAGCGCAGTCTGAGGCAGCCTCAGGCAAGCCTCTAGCCAGATACTGGCTCCACAACGAGTGGTTAACGATAAACGGTGAGAAGATGTCTAAGTCCCTAGGTAACTACGTCACTGTCAGGGATGCAGTCTCCAAGTATGGAGCTCAAACCCTGAGGATGTTCCTCATCTCAGCACACTACAGGAGCCCGATAGACTTTAACGAGAGAACGGTCGAGCAGGCTAGGAGAAACCTGGAGAAGATAAGGTCCTCTATACAGGCTTTCAGGAGGCTTAGAGAGCTAGACACCCCCACGGAGAAGGAGAAAGACCTCCTAGCTCATGTGGAGGTCTTGAAAGGCAGGTTCGAGGACGCTATGGATGACGACTTCAACACGCCTAAAGCGTTGGCAGCGATCTTCGACTTTATAAGTGAGCTCAACGAGTTCACCGGCTCATACGATGGAGTCTCCCGAGAGACCAGAGAGAAGGTTTTAAGCGTGCTTGAGACCCTTCTAGACGGAGTGCTCGGTATAGAAACAAAGTTCGAGGAGAAGGAGGTTCAAAGCCTCTCCTCTAGACTGGTCGAGCTGATACTCGAGGTGAGAAACATTCTAAGGAGGCGTAGAGACTACGAGACTGCGGACCTCATAAGGTCGAAGCTCGAGGAACTAGGCTTCGTGATAGAGGACTCTGCCTCAGGAACAAGATGGAGACTTAAAGTGTCTGAGGGATAAAAGGTTATCTCGCTGCCTCCGCCTTCAGTCTCGTAAACCAGTCTGGAAGCCTAGACTCCATTCCAGCAGTCTCTGATACGAAAGGCTTTATGTCCAGCACGGGAGTGCCGTCGAGGGCGTCTAAACCCCTGACTATTAGGACGTTACCTCTCCGCTCGACGAGTTCGACTAGGGTTAACCCGATCGGGTTAGGTCTCATAGGGCTTCTCGTCGCGAATACTCCTACCAAAGGTAGGTCTCTGATACCCCTAGGATGAACCTTCAGCACCCTTCTCTCGTGGTCCTCGACCTTGTGGAGCCAGAAGATCACGTATATGTGGGAGAACCCCTCTATTCCCTCTAACCCCTCGGCGAGTTCTTCGGCTAAAACGATTTTAGCTCTATCCCCTAGCTTAGGCTCTCTCTTGACGAAGCCGATCGGCTTAACCTCGATCACGTTTCTCCACATCCATCGTTTTCCTCGAAGAGCCTTAGGGGAATAACAGCCGGATAACCTTGGGAAGTAGGAGCCAACCATGCTCCAAGACGCCTAGAGAACCCTTCATGCACTCCCTCTCACAGAATTTCTCTATCCCGTCAGGTTTAACCCTGTTGGAGGCTACCATGAAAGGTACAGGATCATCGCTATGTGCTTTCAGCCTCCACGGAGTAGCGTGGTCTGAGGTTACGAGGAAAGATAGCTCGTCCAAGCTATGTCTCTCGAGAACCTTCCTCACGAAGAATCTGTCTATGGTCTCGATCGCTTCCACCTTCTTCTCGAAGTTTCCGTCGTGGCCGGGTATATCCGGTCCCTTCAGATGCACGTAGATGACGTCGACCGACTTAAGGAGTTCGTCTACGGCGTCTAGCTTTATGGCGAGGTCTCTGGCAGGATCCTCAGGTATAGGCCTGCATTCAGCGGCCTTCATCCCTAGAAGACGGGCTATACCCTTCTCTATCGGCATCTCGGTTATGGAGCCGAACCTAAGCCCATACAGGTCGTTTATCGGTTTAACCTTAGGCAGTGAGCCTCCAGCCTGCCTTAAGATTATGCAGTTAGCCTTCAATTTACCTCTACGAGCCCTCTCAAGGTTAACCGGATGCTGGTCGAGCATCCTGACAGCCTCCTTAGTGAAGGCGTTGACAAGCCTTGCGGTCCTAGAAGCCTCCTCCGTCCCGTCAAGCGGCATACACTCCTTGACCTTAGCTTCATAGCTCCTCTGGGCCATCGAGATCCTATCCACCTGAATGTACGCTGGGTCTGTCGAGGACACCCTATCCGATAAGCCTAACTTGCTTCCGAATACGACGATGTTCCTATACCCTGCGGTCGGATAGACCTTAAAGTAGCCTTCAGGACTGTTTAGCTCGGAGCCGTTAAGCGTTTCAGCCAGCCTCTCAGCTTCCTCCGACGATAAGTCTCTGCCACACCTCCTGTCTATCAACCTTAAGCTCTCGGGGTCTACTGTGGCGAAGTTCCCCCTGAAGACCACCTCCTCTCCCTCTTTGAGTTGAACCCCTACGCCTAGAGCCTCTAGCGGACCCCTACCGGTATACCCTTCATGCGGGTTATATCCGAGGATCGAGAGCACCGCTACGTCGCTTTCAGGCGCTATACCTCTACCCACAGTGTATTGGAGGCCGCATCTAGCGTGCTTCGCCAGCTCCTTTAAGCCTTCCGCCTCAGCCTTCTCTAGAGGAGTCTCCCCGTTCATCCTATCGGCGGCGCCGTCCAGTACTAGGAATAGAAGCTTCAACTTAAACCCCCAGAAGACTATAGCTCCCTCCAAATTAAACTTAATTATTGTCTAGCTAAATCCTTATGGTGAACCTTAAAGGCGAGACGTTAAATAAGTTAAGGGGAGGCGTATAGAGTTGAAGTTTAAGGTTAGAGACCTAAGTCTAGCCGATCAAGGCCTGCTCAAGATAGAGTGGGCGGAGTCGAGGATGCCTGTCCTGATGAAGCTAAGAGAGAAATACTCTAAGGAGAAACCTCTAAGCGGCGTCCGTATAGGCGGATGCCTGCACATAACCAAAGAGACAGCGGTCCTCGTCAGAACCTTCATGGCAGCAGGAGCCGAGACCGCCTGGTGTGGATGCAACCCACTCTCCACCCAGGACGACGTGGCTGCCGCGTTGGCCAAGGAGGGTGTAGCAGTCTTCGGTTGGAGAGGCCTCTCGACAGAAGAGTATTACTGGTGTATAGACCAGGTGATAGCCTCCGAACCTAACGTCACCTTAGACGACGGAGCAGATCTGGTGGTCACGATCCATGAGAAGAAGCCTGAAATAATCGGGGGGATTATAGGGGGAACCGAGGAAACGACGACTGGGGTCCACAGGCTGAAAGCTATGGCCGAGTCCGGTAGGTTGAGGTACCCGATTATAGCGGTTAACGATGCGGAGACGAAATGGGACTTCGACAACGTTTACGGTACAGGCCAGTCGTCGCTGGACGGGATCCTGAGGGCCACGAACATACTCCTCGCAGGAAAGAACGTGGTCGTCGCCGGTTACGGTCACTGCGGTAGAGGGATAGCGTTGAGGGCTAAAGGTATGGGAGCCAACGTCACGGTCTGCGAGGTCGACCCTATCAAGGCGCTTAAAGCAGTCATGGAGGGCTATAGGGTCATGCCTATGAGCGAGGCGGCGAAGATCGGGGACCTATTCATAACGGCTACAGGATGTAAGGACGTGATAAGAGGGGAACACATAAAACTTATGAAAGATGGAGCCGTCCTAGCCAACGCAGGCCACTTCAACGTCGAGATCTCGGTCTCCGAACTAGAGGAAATCGCTAAGTCCAAGAGGGAGATTAGACCTAACAACGTGGAGTACACCTTACCAGACGGACGGAGAATATACCTTCTGGCGGAAGGCCGTCTAGTTAACTTGGTAGCCGCTGAGGGCCATCCTTCAGAAGTACTCGACATGAGCTTTGCTAACCAGTTTATGTCGGTGCTCAGGCTGGTGAAGGGGGAGGAAAAGCTAGAACCGAGGGTCTACGAGGTGCCTAGAGAGCAGGACTTAGAGATAGCCAGATTGAAACTCGAAACCATGGGAGTAAGGATCGACGACCTAACCCCGGAGCAGGAGAGATACCTGAAGTCGTTCGAGGCGGGGACCTAAACGTCCTGACGCTCGGCGAGTTCCCTACTTTCACAGATTAAACCGTAGAATGCAGGTCTCCTACCTTCAAAGAGTGGAAGCTCGAACTCTCCCGGAACTATAACGATACGTTTTTCCCTAGTACCCTTCAAGTCGAGGTCTGCATAGATTATCTCCTCTCTGGACGTATCAGCTTCGGCTAGGGTCCGCCCGTTATAGTCGACTATCTTACTTTGACCGATAAACCTGAACCCACGTTCCACCCCTACCCTGTCCACGGCTATATAGTTAACCCGATTCTCGTAAGCCCTAGTATGGACGATGAACCTTGGAGCGCTCTCAGCCCCCTCAGGCCAGTTTGTAGGTAATGCTATGACCTCTGCTCCTTGAAGAGCCATCACCCTAGCGCTTTCAGGAAACCTCACGTCGAAGCATATGTTCAAGCCGACCCTCCCGACAGGTGTATCGTAAACTCGGAACGGTTGGTTCCCGGGTGTGGCGAACCTGTCGATGCCCAGATATGGCAGATGAATCTTTCTGTAACTCCCGATCAAGCCTTCAGGGCCGACGAAAGCTAAGGCGTTATAGCACTTATCTCCAGATTTTTCGAGTAAACCTACCACCACATAGACCTCCAGCTCTCTGCAGACGGAAGCTATAGTCTCAGTACTTGGACCCGGTATCGTTTCAGCCACAGACAACCCTTCATCGAGGCTGGAGAAGCAGTATCCGGTTAAGGCGCACTCCGGGAAGACCAGCAGTCTAGCTCCCTGCCGGCCGGCTGTCTGTATGAAGTCCAAACACTTCTCTAGGTTTCGTTCCTTCTCCAGAATCTTGGGCTCCATCTGAATTCCCGCAACTTTAATCGAGTCTACCATAACCGCTCACCATCAAGTTTTCAGGCGCCCCCCATGCTCATAAGGGATATGGGGAAACGGGGCGCTTGCCATACACCGCCTCTATCAACCCCTTCATGTAACCTACAGCGAAGAACTTTCCCAGCAACCTGTATCCGGATAGGGGTGGAAGGTTTTCGAAGCCCTCAGTCATCGGTTGATGGTCAGGTCTCATAGGCCCGTCGTAGCCCACATCCTTCAAGGCCTTGATCGCCTCGAGCATATTCGTCTGTCCGTCGTCGTGGAAAGTCTCGACGAACTTCGTCGCTGATCCTCTGATATCCCTGAAGTGAACTAGAAATATCTTCTTCCTTTTACCGAAGTATCTTATCGCTCGCGGTATGTCCTCTCCTATCTCAGCCCAGCAGCCGATACAGAACGAGATCCCATTATACTCGCTGTCCACCGTTTCTATCACCCTCTTGAATGCCTCGAAGCTCCGGAAAGGTCTTGCGATGCCGCGTAGAAACGGTACAGGTGGGTCGTCTGGATGTAATGCTATATGTACCTTTGCCTCCTCGGCGACCGGTATAACCTTCTTAATGAAGTATGTCCAGTTATCCCACATCTGCTCCTCTGTGACCGTTCCATGCTTTGTTAACGGCGCATTCTCCATTAGCTTCATATCGAAGCTCGAGGTTAAGGCTCCTCCTCTCGTCCTAGTGGAGAATGAGGTTCTCGTCGTGAGGAGAGGCGTGAAATTGAAGGTTATCGTGTTTATGCCTACGGCGCCCATGTTCCTTATAGACTTGCAGAGGTTCTCGATCTGTTTATCTCTGCCTTGCAGGCCTAGTTTGATCTTATCCATAGGTGGCCAAGCATCTATCGTCGAGATCTTGAGGCCTGCATCTTCGATGCGTTTCTTCATGTGCAGCAGCGACATATAGTCCCATACTTCAGGTCTGGGCTGGCCTGACTGGATGATCGGTTGACCTCCGACCACCTCGTCGACTCCTAACTGTTTGGCCAGCCTCAGCCGCTCCTCAGTGAGTGGAGCACCCAGATGGATGGCGACTTTTATCAAGATTCCTTACACCATTCAAATCTGCGTGTTCTACCTCTATCCCGCATGTTTTATAAAGGCTTCTTATGGCTGGTGAGTTATTCGAAGAAGTCTCTATCTTCTTCCCTCAAAAGTTTTCTCACGGCTTTCTCGTTGAGTTCTACGCCTAAGCCGGGTTTATCAGGTACCTTCACGAACCCGTCCTTAACGATAGGCTTCTCTAATCCTTTCACTAGGTTCCCCTCCCACCATTCAGGCGGGGCAAACGGGAACTCGAGGGCTATAAAGTTTTTCGGGAGGGTTGCCGCCATATGCACAGCCGCCATGAGCTCTATCGGTCCGTTTAGACCAGAGTGTGGTGCGATAAGGACTCCATGTAGGTCTGCTAGTTCGGCTATCCACTTAGTTTCGGCTATTCCCCCAGCATCGCATGGGTCTGGTCCTATGATGTCCACGGCGTTTTTCTCGATTAGGTCTCTGAACCCTTCTCTAAGGTAGATCTGTTCTCCAGTGTGGATCGGCGTGGTGGTGCTCGACCTGACTATCCTGAAGGCCTCGACCTCGGTGTATGGGTAGTAGTCTCCGGTTATCAAGTCTTCAAGCCACATTACGTTAAAGGGTTCAAGGGCCTTAGCGAGCCTTATCGCCGACTGTATAGTGAAGCCTGGGCCGCAGTCTAACGCTAACCCGTACTTCTCCCCCAGAACATCCTTAAGAGCCTTAACGCATTCGACGCAGTGCCTCAGCCCGAGTTCGGTGACTTCCCCTCTGTTCGGATGAGGATACCCCTCCTCCACTTCGCCGTAGAAGAATTGCGGGTTAGAAGCGAACATGCCTCCATGGAAGCCTAACGGGAACTTGAATATCTTGAATCCATGCGGTAAGGCCAGCTTATCTCTGGCGTTTTTGGCGTAGTCTTCTGGCGAGTAACCCTCGAGGCGTGGACCCGTAGCCGTGTTGTAGACTCTCACCTTATCCCGAATTTTTCCTCCCAGAAGCTTGTAGACCGGTAGGCCTGAGGCTTTTCCGGCGAGGTCCCAGAGGGCCATCTCTACAGCGCTCACACTGCTTCCCCAAGGCTTGAACCCGCCGAACCTACGTAGCTTCATCATAATCCTCTGAACGTTCGTCGGATCCTCCCCTAAGATGAAACGTTCGTAGAACAGAACGTGTGGTTTGAGATAGTTCTTGGAGGCCTCGATCTGGCCTAGCCCGTCTATCCCTTCGTCTGTGGTTACCCTAACAACCGGAGTTTGAGCTATCACAGCACACTTTAAACCGGTGATCTTCAACCTGAACTTCCTCCACCTTAACCTCTAGTACACCAGACTTAAAAGTTAAATCCCGGCTGGGATGAGGGTGTTTTAGGCGGAAAACCGTCTATCCGTTCAACCTTTATTAGGATCCTCTCGTTTTCATTTAAAGGTTGAATGCTGCACTCTAAGAAGCACAGTGGTCTGTATGTTCGATTCCAGCCTAGACGTGAAGCGGTGGAGAAGGATATTTTTGCTGTATAAGCTAGCCGAGATGGGTGTCTGCAATAGGGTGGTTAAGACTTCGACCGAGTATCTGGCCCAGCGTATAGGCTCTTCGCAGCAGACGGCCTCCAGATATTTAATCGAACTAGAGAAGGTCGGGTGGATAGAGAGGAGGGTCACCCGTGAAGGCTGCCTGATCAAGGCCACCGAAGCAGGAATCTCAGAGCTAAAAAAGATTCATTTATCCCTATCTAGGATCTTGGAGTCTAAGATCCCTCAGCCTATAACGCTGGAGGGTCAGGTCTTCTCAGGTTTCGGTGAGGGAGCATACTATGTCTCGAAGGAACACTATAGGAGACAGTTCCGAGAGAGGCTTGGCTTCGATCCTTACCCTGGAACCTTAAACCTTAAGCTAACCTCCGAATACGACCTCATGTTGAGGAGGGAGCTAGACTCGTTCCCTGCGATAGAGATTAAAGGCTTCAGGAACGAGTCTAGAACTTATGGGGACGGGAGGTGTTATCCGGCTATAATAGCGAATAAGTTTAGGGGGGCAATCGTGTCTGCTATGCGCACGCACTATGACTACTCGGTTATAGAGATTTTAGCCCCCGTATACTTGAGGGGTAAGCTTAAGCTTAAAGACGGGCAGAAGGTTAGGGTTGAGGTCTACCCTGCAGGCTCGGAGCTACCTGAAGTATAGCCTCCTAGAGCTTCGATAGAAGCCTCCTGAGCTCCCGACCGTTATTCCTTATCCACTCGTAAAGGATTAGCATATCTATCCCTATACAGAAGTCCCGTACCCCCAGCTTTATGTATCTCTCAGCCTCTTTAGGACTGTTTATCTCGGCCCTCGGCCTGACATCCATCTTTAAGGCCGTCTTTATAGTTTTTAGCTCCGCCTCCCTAACCTTCGGGTGGTCGAGCATTCCCGGATGACCTATGCTCATCGAGTAGTCTCCAGGCCCGAACTGAACCATGTCTACCCCCTCGATCGAGAGTATTTCCTCCAAGTTCTCGACTGTAGTCTTCTTCTCTATCATTAAGGCTACGACCGCCCGGTTATACCAGTCAGCCAAGTCGGCTATGGAGCCTGTGCAGAACACGTATCCCACAGTCCTACACATTCTCACACCGTTTATCCCTTTAGGCTCAGCCTTTACGGCCTTCACGGCTTCCTCCGCATCCTCGACCGTTCTGATGTCTGCGAAAAGTATGTTTGGGATCCCGGCCGCTAAGCCCCTCTCGGCGAGATAGACGCGTGGCTGTTGGTCGATCTTTATCATCGAGGACATTCCTACAAGTTCCGCTGCCCTCGCCAAGTTATCTAGGTCGTGAAGGTCGTAGGGGGCGTAGGTGCTCGTAAACTCCACATAGTCGACCATTCCTGTATGTCCGATCAGTTCTGTCACACCCGGCCAGACGACGTGGATATGTGTTCCGACCGTAGGCTCCCCTCTATCCAACAAAACCCTAAGTTTATTCTCCATCAACCTAGGATACACCTCAAAAACTTATTGAGAGAGAACGCTAATAGTCTTTATGAAAGGATCAGAGAATCCGATTTAGCTTGTGTTCTGATACTCCATTCTTTTGTCTCCTATATCTTAGTCTAGGTTTATATAGTTCGTGGAGGTAGCTGAA
>CAZVJZ010000039.1:0-10571 GCA_964627655.1 uncultured Candidatus Bathyarchaeia archaeon | reverse complement strand
ATTTTATGGAGAAATTAGACATTTTTTAGATAATTAGATATAACCGAAACTCGAATGACTTATGAAGCAATCTGACCTCTATTAAAGTTTTAACATGGCGTTGAAACAAAAGTTTTATATGGCAGATTTCTCTCTGAAAGAGGCGGAGTTGAAGTAAAATGGGGTATCGCTTTATCGCTTGAAGGTAGAAAGATACTCTTTTTAGACACGACGCTGAGAGACGGCGAGCAAACCCCGGGAGTTTCTCTAAATCCAGAAAAGAAAGTTGAGATAGCCATAAAGCTAGACGAGCTTGGAGTGGACGTTATCGAAGCGGGCTTCGCGGCGGTCTCTAAAGGAGAGATGGAAGCCGTCAAAAGAATCTCCGGCCTGGGCTTAAGGTCCAAGATATGCAGTATGGCTAGGGTCCTGATAAAAGATATAGACGCCGTACTGAAGAGTGGAGCTACCCACATAAACCTAGTCGTACCTACCTCCGACATACACCTCAAGTATAAGCTCAAGAAGCCTAGAGAATACGTCTTAAAGCTTGTGGAGGAAGCCGTCGGCTACGCCAAAGACCACGGGTTGTATGTGGAGCTCTCAGCCGAGGATGCGACGAGGAGCGATATGGGTTTCCTCTGCGAGGTCTTCAGGAAAGGAGTAGAGTGCGGCGCGGACAGACTTTGCCCATGCGACACAGTGGGGATAATGACTCCGGAGAGGATCTATAACTTCTTCAGTGAGCTCAAGAAGGAGTTCGAGGATGTACCCTTAAGCGCGCATTGCCACGACGACCTAGGCTTAGCCACAGCAAACACCCTCTTCGCCGTCATGGGCGGCGCAGACGAAGTTCACGTTACGGTTAACGGTTTGGGTGAGAGGGCAGGAAACGCAGCCCTAGAAGAGGTCGCCGTGATCTTCAAAGCGGTCTACGGGTTAGAAATGAACTTGAAGACGCAGCTGTTGTATGAGACTTCGAGAATCGTTTCGAGGTTGACGGGGATCTTAGTCCAGCCGAATAAGGCTATAGTCGGCGAGAACGCTTTCACTCACGAGTCTGGAATACACACCCACGGCGTCCTAGCCTACGCCATGACCTATGAGCCTATACCACCTGAGATGGTGGGCTTCAGACGAAGAATTACAGTCGGAAAACATGCTGGCACACACGGAATTAAGGCTATACTAGCGTCTTGGGGGTTGAAGCCTACGGAAGAGCAGGTCAAGGAGATCTTCAGGAGGGTTAAGGAGCTAGGTGATAAGGGGAAGAAGGTGACCGACGCTAACCTCCTTTCGATCGCTGAAACGGTGATGAACCTTCCTAAAGAGAGAAGGATCGCGCTCAAAGAATTGACAGTGGTCTGCGGTAACAGAGTTACGCCTACGGCTTCACTCAGACTGGAAATTAACGGGAAAGAGGTGATCGAAGCATCTACTGGTGTAGGACCCGTAGACGCCGCCATCAACGCCATGAGGAAGGCTGTAGACTCGATAGAGCCGATAAAACTCGAGAAGTATAGCGTAGAGGCCATAGAAGGCGGAACAAACGCTGTAGTCCGCGTATCAGTCCTGTTGGAGAAGGACGGTAAAAGAGCATCCGCCATGGCCGCTAGCGAGGACATAGTCATGGCCAGCGTGGAAGCGCTTCTCAGCGGGTTAAACGTGCTTCTAGGTAATTCGAATGCTAGGCCGAGGAATGGAAGCAAAGATTTTTAAGGGAGAACAGACATGCATTTAACGTCGTCCTACGAGGAAAGGTGAGTATAGTGAGGGATCGTTTCCTCAATAGACATCGATAGATGCAGTAAACCCAACTTGAACGTCCTTCTATATAAACGAGAACTGAATCGACGGAACCTGATAGAAAATTTTGGAGGGAATCTAAACATTGGTTAATATGAGTGGAGCAGAGGCTCTCGTAAAAGCCTTAGAGAAGGAAGAAGTAAAACATATATTCGGAATCCCGGGCGGGGCCACCCTACCTATCTACGACGTCTTATACGACTCCAACATCAGACATGTACTCGTTAGACATGAACAGGCAGCAGCCCACGCAGCCGACGGATACGCTAGAGTAAGCGGAAGGCCGGGAGTCTGCTTCGCGACGTCAGGCCCTGGAGCAACCAACCTAGTGACCGGAATAACGAACGCATACATGGATTCCGTGCCGATAGTGGCCTTTACGGGTCAAGTGCCAACCTCATGGATCGGGAAGGATGCGTTTCAGGAGGCCGACATAGTCGGAATCACAACCCCCATCACGAAGCATAACTTCCAGGTTCAAAAAGCCTCTGAGATACCTAAAACCGTTAAGACAGCTTTTTATATCGCAACCTCAGGTAGGCCTGGGCCTGTTCTAGTCGACCTACCAAAAGACGTTCAGCTAGAACGTGCAGAGATAGAGTTCGACGACAAGGTCTCCCTCCGCGGCTATAAACCGACCTATGAGCCTCATCCGATCCAAGTGAAGAGGGCTGCCGAGCTTCTAGCCAACGCCGAGAAACCTATGATAATAGCCGGCGGCGGGGTCGTAGCTTCGAACGCCAGCGAAGAACTCGTAAAGCTCTCCGAGAAGATCCTTGCACCTGTGGCTACGACGCTTATGGGGAAAGGGGCTATCCCAGAGGATCATCCGCTAGCTCTAGGTCAACTAGGCATGCACGGAACCCTGGCGGCAAACAAGCTAATCTTGGAGGCTGACGTGCTTCTATGTGTGGGAATGAGGTTTTCAGACAGAACGACAGGCGACCCGAAGAAGTTCTGTCCAGACGCTAAGATAATACATGTCGACATAGATTCTTCTGAAATAGACAAGAACATCAAATGCTATCTTCCGATAGTCGGCGATGCGAAGCTAACCCTACACGCCATTAACGAGGCGTTAAACGTCATGTTGAAGGAGAAGAGGACGGAGTGGGCGAGGAAGGTCAAAGAGCTTAAGGCTCAGTGGGAAAGCTTGGTTAAGGAAGGCTTTACTCCGCCATACCTGATGAAAGTGTTGAGGGAGATCCTCCCAAAAGACGCGATAGTTGCGACTGAAGTGGGACAGAACCAGATGTGGGCTGCACTCTACTTTAAGAGCTACCTGCCGAGAACCTTCATATCCTCCGGAGGCTTAGGCACGATGGGATTCGGCTTCCCAGCAGCTATAGGAGCGAAAGTCGCCTGCCCAGACCGTGTAGTAGTCGATATAGCTGGAGACGGCAGCTTCATGATGAACTATCCGAACCTCGCATGCGCCGTAAGCGAGCATATCCCGGTGATAGTCATAATACTGAACAACTCTGTCCTAGGTATGGTGGCTCAGTGGCAGAGGCTCTTCTACGGCCGCAGATACTCTCAGGTACATCTCGGCGGGGTTCCAGACTTTGTTAAGCTCGCCGAAGCCCACGGAGCCCAAGGCTTTAGAGCCGAGACTCTAGAGGATTTCAGGAGGACCTTGAAGCAGGCTATAAAAAGCGAGGAGGTAACCGTGATAGACGTACCGATATCTCCTGAGGAGAACGTGTTTCCGATGATACCTGCGGGTAAGAGTTATGCAGATATGATCGTAGGAGATGGCTGAGATGGAGAGACAGACGCATATAATCTCGGCTCTCGTGGAGCATAAGCCCGGGGTCCTCTACAGCGTCTCCAACATGTTTAGGAGGAGGGCATTTAACATAGAGAGCATCACGGTCGGACCTGCGGAGCAGAAGGACATTGCTAGGATGACCATAGTCGTCAACGCCGACGAGAGGATCTTGGATCAGGTAGTAAAGCAGTTAAACAAGTTGATAGACGTGATCAAGGTAAGCGTACTCGACCCCGCAGCAACGGTTGTGAGGGAGATGGCTTTAGTTAAAATACATGCACCTAACTCTAACGTCAGGTCTGACGTGATAAACTACGTGAACGTCTTTAGAGGCCGGGTTGTCGATATAGCCCCGGACTCGCTAACCGTCGAGATCACAGGCGACCCAGACAAAATAAACGCATTTATAGATCTTGTTAGAAATTTCGGGATAAAAGAGCTTGCAAGAACCGGGGTGACAGCCCTAGCTAGAGGTTTAAAGTCTGTTAGGATTTAAGAGGGTGAAAAGTTTGGTGAAAGTATATTACGACTCGGATGCGAGTTTAGAAGAGCTGAAAGGAAAAACCGTAGCCGTGATAGGTTACGGCAGCCAAGGTAGAGCTCAATCCCTAAACCTCAGAGACTCGAACGTGAACGTGATCTTAGGTCTAAGGCCTCAGGGAAGCTCATGGAAAAGGGCTAAAGAGGAGGGGTTCCAAGTCTACCCGATAGACGAAGCGGCGAAGAGGGGAGACATAATCTTAATGCTGATCCCAGACACGGTTCAGCCAAAAGTCTACGAGCAATATGTCTCACCCTTCCTAGGTGAGGGAAAAACCCTGTGTTTCGCCCACGGTTTCAACATACATTTCAAGCAGATAGTCCCTCCATCGACCGTAGACGTGATAATGGTTGCTCCGAAGAGCCCTGGACCTAGGGTAAGGGAACTCTACGAAGAAGGGTTCGGCACACCGGCCCTGATAGCCGTCTACCAAAACCCGTCTGGTAAAGCTAGGGAGACAGCCTTAGCGCTCGCTAAAGCCTTGGGATGCACCAGGGCAGGGGTGATAGAAACCACGTTCAAGGACGAGACGGAAAGCGACCTAATCGGCGAACAGACGGTGCTTGTCGGGGGCCTCATAGAGCTGATCAAGAAGGGGTTCGAGGTTCTAGTAGAGGCTGGATACCCGCCTGAGCTAGCTTACTTCGAAGCCTGCAACGAAGCCAAACTGATCATGGACCTCATCTACCAGAGTGGCCTCTCCGGTATGTTGAGGGCGGTTTCGGATACGGCCAAGTATGGAGGGTTAACCGTCGGGCCAAAGGTGATAGACGAGCACGTGAAGGAGAACATGAGGAGGGTCGTTAAGACCGTTCAGAGCGGCGAGTTCGCTAGGGAGTGGATCGAAGAGAGTAAAGGCGGAATGAAAAACCTTAAGGCGCTCATGAGGGAGATCGGGGAACACCAGATAGAGAAGGTAGGCAAGTTCATACGTAAAACAGCCGGTATAGAGAAGTAGATTCTCCTTCAGCAAACTCGACTAAAGAGGCTTCAACATGAACCTAGTGGAAAAAATACTTGCTAGAGCCTCAGGCAGAAAGGAGGTTCATCCAGGGGAGATAGTAGAAGCCGAAGTAGACATGGCGATGGTGAACGACATTACAGGACCGCTTGCCGTCGAGTCCTTCAGGAAGATGGGTTTAAAGAGAGTGTGGAACCCGGAGAAGATAGTCGTCGTCTTAGACCATCAGGTTCCTGCGGAGTCTGTGAACTCGGCGAACCTCCATAAAGTGATGAGGTCGTTCGCTGAAGATCAGGGCATAAGAAGGTTCTACGACGTCGGTGTAGGCGGGGTTTGCCATCAGGTAATGGTAGAGGAGGGGCATGTAACCCCGGGCAGCCTAATCGTCGGTGCAGACTCCCATACCTGCACTTACGGAGCCTTAGGAGCCTTCGGGACGGGTATAGGCTCAACCGAGATGGCGGCGGTCTTCGCTACAGGTAAACTGTGGTTTAGAGTCCCAGAAGCCTTCAAGGTCGAGGTTAACGGGCAACTACGAAAACTGGTTACACCGAAAGACCTGATCCTCCACATAGTCGGGACAATAAAAGCCGACGGAGCAATCTATAAGGCTCTCGAGTTCACAGGCGAGGCAGTCTCGAACATGAGTGTTTCTGGAAGAATGACCCTATGCAACATGGCCGTGGAGATGGGGGCTAAAACCGGGATAGTGGAGGCCGACGAGAAAGTCTTGGAATACCTAAAAGGCAGGGCTGAACTGAAAGATGCTTTACCTTCAAGCGACGAGGACGCTGAATACGAGAAAACCTTAGAGATAGACGCCGGCGAACTTGAGCCTCAGGTGGCGGCGCCGTACTCGGTAGACAACGTTAAACCCGTCTCAGAAGTTCAGGGAACGCCTATAGACCAAGCCTTTCTAGGCTCATGCACCAACGGCCGTTTAGAGGACTTAGAGCTGGCGGCTAGACTGATTCAGGGAAAGAAGGTGCACAGGAACGTACGCTTTATAGTTCAACCGGCTTCGAGGAAGATATACCTTGAAGCCTTAAGGAAGGGTCTCATCGAAATTTTCCTAAAGGCCGGAGCATATGTCGGCGGCCCGTCCTGCGGTCCATGCTTCGGCGGCCACATAGGAGTCTTAGGTTCAGGTGAAGTCTGTATAAGCTCCTCGAACAGAAACTTCAGGGGTAGAATGGGTGCGAAGGACGGGAAAATCTATCTTGCCTCCCCGGCTACGGTAGCGGCTTCCGCCGTGAAGGGTGAGATAACAGACCCGAGAACCATGGAGGTTTAGTTAGATGGAGGTTTCAGGTAAAGCGGTTAAGTTCGGCGATAACGTCGACACGGACGTCATCATACCTGGAAAATATCTTGTATACACGGATCCTAACGAACTTGCTAAGCACGCTATGGAGGGTGTTCACCCAAACTTCTATGAGGTAGCTGCTGAAGGGGTTATAGTGGTTGCCGGAAGAAACTTTGGCTGTGGGTCGAGCAGGGAGCATGCTCCTATAGCGTTAAAGCATGCAAACGTCAAATGCGTGGTGGCGGAATCTTTCGCCAGAATATTCTTTAGAAACGCTATAAACATAGGTCTCCCAGTACTTGAATGCCCAGGCATCTCAGACGTCGTGGAGGAAGGCGACTTCCTTAAGGTGGACTTGGAGAACGGAGTGGTCTCGGTCGTGAATAAGAATAGAACGATTAGAGGCGTAAGGTTACCTAAGTTCATCCTCGAGATACTTGAGGATGGAGGTTTAATCGAGCATGTTAGGAGGAGCCTCTCGAGATGAGCGGGTTTAAGGTGGCGCTTATACCCGGAGATGGAATAGGACCTGAGCTTACAGAGGCTACGTTAAAGGTTCTCGAAGCGGTAGACAGATGTTACGGTTTAGGCTTAAAGATCGTTCAGGTTGAAGCCGGAGACTCCTGCTTCGAGAGGAAAGGTGTAGCGCTTCCAGACGAAACTTTAAGCGAGATAAAGAGCTCCCACGCCTGCCTTAAGGGGCCTGTAGGCGAGACGGCGGCTCAAGTCATAGTTAGACTTAGGCTTCTCTTCGACCTCTACGCTAACCTACGTCCGATTAAATCGTATCCTGGAGTCCCCTGCCTGAGACAGGATATAGACTTCGTTATCGTCAGAGAGAACACGGAGGGTGTTTATCGAGGTATAGAGTTCACGGTGAAGGATACGGCCTTCTGCGTTAGGGTTATAAGTAGGGGTGGATGCGAGAGGATAGCCCGTAAAGCTTTCGAGCTAGCTAGAAGGAGGAATAAGAAGAGGAAGGTGACGGCCGTCCATAAAGCAAACGTCATGAAGGTGACGTGCGGTCTATTCCGGGACACCTGCAGGGAGGTAGCTAAAAACTATCCAGACATATCGTTCGAGGAGCAGTATGTAGACGCTATGGCTATGAGACTCATAAAGGAGCCTCAACGTTTCGACGTAATCGTAACGACGAACATGTTCGGGGACATACTCTCGGACGAGGCTGCACAGCTAGTCGGGGGATTAGGCATGGCTCCAAGCGCTAATATAGGAGACGACTTCGCCCTCTTCGAGCCTGTACACGGCTCCGCACCGAGCAGGGCGGGTAAACAGACAGCAAACCCAACCTCCATGATCCTGTCGTCTAAGATGATGCTTGAGTGGCTTGGAGAAAGATACGGTGAACCTAAATGCTTTGAAGCCGCTGATGCTGTCGAAAAAGCCTTGATATCCGTGATCGAGAAGAAGCTTACGGTGCCTGATTTGGGAGGCAGCCTGAAGACTTCTGAGATGGGAGAAGCCGTAGCAGAGGAGGTGGAATCTCTTTACAGCAAGTAGAAAGTTGGAGGCTTCATTGTGGCTAGGAGGATAAACATCTTCGACACGACCCTTCGGGACGGCGAACAGACTCCAGGAGTCTCGCTAACCCCTGAAGAGAAGGTCGAGATAGCGTTACTCCTCGACGAGCTAGGCGTAGACGTCTTGGAGGTGGGGTTCCCGGCGGCCTCTACCGGCGAGAGGAAGGCTGTGAGTAGGATAGCCGAACAGGGCTTAAAGGCCGAGGTATGTGCTTTAGCGAGGGCCTTAAAGCAAGAGATAGACCTAGCCCTGAAGTGTGAGGTAGACTCGGTTCACACGTTCATCTCCACGTCTGAAGTGCAGATGAAGTATGCCTTAGGAAAAACACCTGAGGAAGTCGTGGAGATGGCCGTAGAGTCTGTAGAATACATAAAGGATCACGGCTTAGTCTGCGAGTTCTCCCCGATGGACGCTACGAGAACGGAACTGGGCTTCCTGAAGAAGGTCTGTAAGGCGGCTGAGGAGGCTCACGCAGACAGGATAAACATTCCAGATACGGTCGGAATAATGACGCCGAATAGAATGCGTGAGCTCATCCAAGAGGTTTGCTCCGTAGTGAACGTTCCTATAAGCGTCCACTGCCACAACGATTTCGGTATGGCTGTTGCAAATTCTCTTGCCGGGGTGGAGGGAGGGGCCTCCCAAGTTCACGTTACGGTTAACGGTTTGGGTGAGAGGGCAGGAAACGCAGCCCTAGAAGAGGTGGTAATGTCCCTGCATCTCTTATATGGGATGGAGACTGGAATAAACACTAAGTTACTCTATAGGGTTTCACAGCTGGTGAGACAGTTAACCGGGGTGCCTGTTCAGCCGAACAAGGCTATAGTCGGCGAGAACGCTTTTGCCCACGAGTCTGGAATACACACTAAAGGCGTCGTCGTAAGTCCTGCAACCTTCGAGCCTATAGACCCTGAGCTAGTCGGCAGGAAAAGGAAGATAATCGCCGGAAAGAAGGCTGGTAGACACGGGATAAAAGCCGAGCTAGAGGAGTTCGGCTTAAAACCCACCTCAGAACAGTTGAACCTCATAGTCGCTAAAGTTAAGGAGCTAGGCGATAAAGGTAAGATGGTTACAGACGCCGACCTCTTAGCGATCGCAAGGTCCATCATAGGTAAGGTTGCTGAGGAGGAGAAGGTAATCGATTTAACAGATTTAGCGGTCGTCACGGGAATCAAGGTTATCCCGACCGCCTCGGTGAAGATAAAGCTAAACGGTAAAGAATACGTCGCCGCGGAGACGGGGGTTGGTCCTGTAGACGCTGCGGTCAAGGCTATCCAGAAGCTTACAGATAAGCTCGTTAACGTGAGGCTGAGAGAGTATAGGCTTGAAGCCCTCACCGGAGGCTCAGACGCAGTCGCCGAAGTGGTAATCAAAGTCGAAGACAGAGACGGACATATAATATCGTCTAGGGCTGCCAGCGAGGACATAGTCATGGCCAGCGTGGAAGCCATGATAAACGGAATAAACAAGGCCCTCTTAAGAAGTAAAAAGAAGTCTAAGGGTTCAGGTGGTTAGATGCTCGTTGCATTTCAAGGTGAACGCGGAGCCTACAGCGAGAGCGCCGTTTACAGCTACTTCGGAAACTCCGTCGACGTGCTTCCATGTAAAACCTTCAGGGAAGTCTTCGAGAAGGTTGAAAAAAGGGAGGTGGATTACGGCGTCGTTCCTGTAGAGAACTCTTTAGTCGGAAGCGTCGTGGAGACCTACGACCTATTTTTAGAGTACGACCTAAAAGTTAGGGGAGAGATAATCATCAAGGTAAGTCACTGCCTGATAACAAACATGGAGACAGACTTAGACTCGGTGGAGGTAGTGTACTCGCATCCACAAGCGCTTGCACAGTGTAGGAGGTTCCTAGAAAACTTCGGTAGAACGCTGATCCCAACCTACGATACGGCCGGCAGCGTAAAGATGATGAAGGAGAAGAGACTTCTAAACGCGGCGGCCATAGCGAGTGAAAGGGCGGCCGAGATATATGGGATGAAGGTCGTTGCGAGGGACATAGCTGACAATCCTAACAACTACACTAGGTTCTTCGTGTTAGGCGAGAAAGATCATCCCCCGACAGGCAAAGATAAGACCTCGATAATCTTCTCTGTTCCACATAAGCCGGGTTCACTCTATAACGCTTTAGCCGAGTTCGCTAAGAGAGAAATCAACCTCACGAAGATCGAGTCCCGACCTACTAGGAGGAAGCCTTGGGAGTTCAACTTTTACCTCGACTTCGAGGGACATAGAAAAGAGAGGAAGTTCATGGAGGCCATCGAGGCCCTAAAGGGCAAAGCATACTTCGTGAAGATCTTAGGCTCATACCCTAAGGCTTCGAATAAAACCTAGCTCTGCACGATCTTGATTATTATTCCCCTAACCTTCTCGACAGAGGCCACTATGTTTATCTCGTAAGGTTCAGCTATCTCGAAGAGCCTTTTAAAAAGCCTTCTACGTATTCTATCCTTCCTCTCGCCGAAGCTTATCAAGTAATTGTTATACCACTTCTCCGGCGCATGGTAGAGTATCTCAACGGCTTCTTCAGGGTCCAGGGAACGCGCTACAGTCCTGTCCTTAGGGTCTCTCTTAAGTAGGAACGTCTTATGTATCCTGATCTCGTTTACCACTTTATTCGGCTTAACTATGAGTTTAGGGTCTATCATAACCCTGGGGTTGG
>CAZVJZ010000038.1:9832-11207 GCA_964627655.1 uncultured Candidatus Bathyarchaeia archaeon | reverse complement strand
CAGGGAGCTTGAAGGGGAAGGAGTAGGAGCACTACTCGTACTTTACGACCACGAAACTCCAGGTTTAGATAGCGTACTAACCGATGTGCAGCACTCTTATGAGGATGTTATAACCTCTTCTATGCACGTTCATCTGGACGAGAGGAGATGTCTCGAAATAATAGCCGTGAAGGGCATGTTGAGCAGGATACAGGATCTAGCCAAAACATTAATGTCTAAACGTGGAGTCATTCAGTTTAAGCAGGCCGTGATCGCAAAGTAGATTCTATTTCTGTAAGGTGGATTTCTCATACATCTTCTCTAGGGTCCAGCGGATCGTTGATTTAAGCTCATGGAACCTTTCTTGCGTAACGTTTTCGATTATTATCTCCTTTAAGACATCGTCTTCAGATTTTATGTTATAGCTGAGAACTTTCTCTGGAGGAATCTCGCCTCTCATAGAGGATTCTTGGTCTTTCAAGCGCATCTTTTCTAGGACACGTTCGATTAGAAACGACTGGAATGGTGGAGTAGTTATGTGAAACGTCGTGTCTCTGGATGGAACAACCCTCAAGTTTCCGTTCTCAAAGTATATGTCAGCTAATCGTTTTCCTTCGACCGTCTTTACGGGTATAACGTTTGCTTTCGTTTCTGGAGATAAAGAAGTCACGAGCTTAGCTCTCTTGAATCCTTTTTCGATCAATATTACGTCTAGAACTTCACGTATAGCTTTTAGGTTTTTAAGCTCTTCCTCCATCTTCTTTATTCTATCTTCAAGCTTAACTTTAAATTCTGCTAACTTCCTTATGAGCTCCTCATCTTCAGACAACTTCCTCACCTTTCTAAACTCTTATTCTAAATTCCTCCTTGATCTTTCTCAGCACGACCGCTGTTTCAGTACTCGAGACACCGTCTATCATGCTTATCTCGTCGATTATCTGTGCAAGTTTTTCTCTACTGCTAGTTCTAATCTTCACTATAGCATAGTAGTTTCCGGTGACGTCGAATACTTCATAGACATCCTCTAGATCCTTAACCTTGTCTAATACCTGCACGAATTTTTGCGGCTCAGTCTTTATCAGAATAAATGCTGTTAAGCTCTTTCCGACGTGTTCAGGGGATAACTCTACGGTGAATCTTTTTATTACCCCCCTCTCGATGAGCTTCTTTACTCTAAGAAATACGGTGGTCTCGCTTACTTTAAGGTCTTCCGCTATCTTCCGATACGATAGCCTCGAATTGTCCAGCAATTTATTCAATATTTTTCTGTCTATCTCGTCGATCGAATACAAGCTAAGACCTCACTTAACTTCGCCATTCCTCTTCACCTAACTTTATCTTTTAAAACTAAAAAATTTTCTTCCGAAGATTTAAGCTTAGCCCTTCTACTTTAAAG
>CAZVJZ010000038.1:0-9822 GCA_964627655.1 uncultured Candidatus Bathyarchaeia archaeon | reverse complement strand
TTAATTAGGTGGTTAGATGAAAACTGTGTTGGCGTATTCAGGCGGTTTAGACACGTCCGTCTGTATAAAGTGGATCCAAGAAAAGTATAACAGTGAAGTTATCACGTTAACCGTGGATGTGGGTCAGAAGAGGAATTTCAAGCTTATAGAGGAGAGAGCTAAAAAACTTGGCGTGTTAAAACACTATTATATAGATGCCAAGAAGGAGTTTGTCCTCAACTACGTTTTCCCTGCGATCAAGGCTAACGCGATGTACGAGGAGGCTTACCCGCTTAGCAGCGCCCTCTCAAGGCCGCTGATAGCCTCGAAGTTGGTTGAGATAGCGGAGAAAGAAGGGGCGTCCGCTGTTGCGCATGGGTGTACGGGTAAAGGCAACGATCAAGTACGTTTTGAGGTGACGATCCACGCCCTTAATCCTAAATTGAAGATAATCGCTCCGGTGAGGGAGTGGAACCTGAACAGAGAGGATGAAGTTGAATACCTGAAGGAGAGCGGCCTAGACATAGAGATAGAGCAGGGCGGCGTGTATAGTATCGACCAGAACCTTTGGGGCAGGTCGATAGAGGGAGGGATCCTCGAGCATCCGGACATAGAGCCTCCGGAAGAGATATACGAGTGGACAAGCTCGATAGAGAAAACTCCTGAAGAGCCTCGATACCTTAAGATAGGGTTCTCGAAAGGTGTTCCAACCCATATCGACGGAGAAAGCATGGAGCCTGTCGAGCTGATTCGTGAACTGAACGTTATAGCCGGTAGACACGGAATCGGCAGGATAGACCACTTGGAAGACCGTCTGGTAGGTATAAAATCTCGTGAGGTCTATGAATGTCCGGCCGCCGTAGTGCTTCTTAAGGCGCATAGAGACTTGGAGAAGTCCATCCTAACAAGACGGGAGCTTGAGTTTAAATATTTAGTGGACAGCGAGTGGAGTAGACTCGTCTATTTTGGTTTATGGATGGAGCCGTTAAGGGAAGACCTCGAGTCCTTCATAAACTCTACCCAAGAGAGGGTCTCAGGCGAGGTGAAGATGAAGCTCTATAAGGGAAACGCTGTAGTGGTAGGCCGCTCCTCAAAGAACATGCTTTACGACCTTAACCTAGCCACATACGGGTTAGAGAGTACTTTCAACCAGAAGGCTTCTGAAGGCTTTATAGAGCTCTGGGGTCTCCAAACCAAGCTAGCGAGAAAGCTCGCTTCGAGAGAGTGAAAGATGAGCAGCCAAGAACAAGACGATATCTTGAGAAGGGAAAAACTTCAGCCAATGCCCCCTGAAGTTAAGGAGTTCACCTCATCGAAGGCCTTTGACCTACCGATAGCGAGGCATGTATTGGACGTCAATAAGGCTCATGTAATCATGTTAACCCGGAAAGGAATTATCCGAAGGAAGGAGGCTGCAGAGATCCTTAAAGGTCTAAAGGAGCTAGAGCCTTTACTCGAGAATCTAGAGAGATCGAAATACGAGGACGTACACGTTTTCATAGAGGCTGAACTCATTAAATCGATCGGTGAAGAGATAGGTGGAAAGATCCATGCCGGCAAAAGCCGGAACGACCAGGTAGCTTCAGCCCTAAGGATGGAGTTAAGGTCTAACCTCCTAGAGCTTCTAGGCCAGCTCATACAGCTGAGAAAAACCTTGATCGAAAAAGCTGTAGAACACTTATCCACGGTCATGGTGGGCTATACCCACCTTCAACATGCACAGGTTGTAACCCTCGGCCACCATCTACTAGCATACCATGACATGTTCGAGAGAGACACTCAGAGGTTGAAGGAACTCTATGCGAGGGTCAACGTAAGTCCTATGGGCTCCGGTGCTCTGGCCACGACTACTCTGGATATAGACAGGAGGCTGATGGCAAACCTGTTGGGGTTCGACGGCCTCGTGGAGAACTCTATCGACGCCGTGAGTTCTAGAGACTTCGCACTAGAGGCTCTAGCAGACTTCTCTATGGTCGCAGTTCATCTGAGCAGACTGGCCGAGGAGCTTATCCTCTGGAGCACCCTAGAGTTCTCTTTCGTGAAGATCCCTGACGCCTACGTATCAACCAGCAGCATCATGCCGCAGAAGAGAAACCCTGAAGTTGCGGAGTTGATTAGAGCGAGATGTTCACATGTAGTCGGAGACCTTAACAGTGCACTTACGATAATGAAGGGTTTACCCTTAACCTACAACCTCGACGTTCAGGAAGTCACTCCGCACCTTTGGAGCGGGTACAAGACCACTTTGAAATCCGTTAAGCTGATGAGAGAGATGGTGGGTAAGTTGAAGTTTAACGTGGAAAGACTGTATGAAGAGGCTTCTAGAGGCTTTCCGGCTGCGACGGAGGTGGCCGAGATGCTTGTCTCGGATTGCGATATCCCCTTCAGGACAGCATATAGAATAGTAGGCAAGCTAGTATACGAGTTAGCTTCGAAGGGTAAGGAGCAATCGCAGATAACAGCCGAAGACCTAGAATCTCTAGCAGAAAAGCATGGTAAAAAGGTTAAAGTAGATGAAGGGAGGTTGAGAAGCATCCTAGACCCTAAGATTAACGTCGAGTTGAAGTCCGTTATTGGAGGGCCTTCTCCTAAGGAGGTTAAGAGGATGTGTGAAGAGATGCTTAAGAGGCTCTCGGTGGATGAAGAGTGGCTGAATAGCCGTTTAAACTCGCTGTTTGAAGCTTCTCGCCGTCTAGAAGGCTTCGTTAAAGAATTGGTGGAGGTGAGTTAAGTGAAGGCAAGATGCCCAGAATGCGACGGTGAAATAGAAGTCTACGACGACGTGATAAACGGAGAGATCGTTACATGTCCCGAATGCGGTATGGACTTCGAAGTAGTGATCGAGGAAGAGGGCAAGATCAAGCTAGTTCCGGCGGAGGTTGAGGGTGAAGACTGGGGAGAGTGAGATGACCCTAGAGATAGGCCTACTATATGACAGGATTCGTTGGGAGGAGAAACAGCTACTCAAGGCGGCAGAGAAGAGAGGGATGAAGGTTAAGCTGGTAGACTCTCGGAAGAAGACCGTAAACCTTCTATCCGGCTACGAGGAGATAAGTGAAGCGTTCGGCGACCCCGTCTTGCAGAGGTGTATAAGCTACTTTAGAGGACTACACCTCACGGCTATTCTAGAGAATAAGGGAGTGAAGGTCGTCAACTCCTTCGACGTCTCGCTTAAATGCGGAAACAAACTGTTCACCACATTAATGCTGAATAAGGCCGGTGTACCTATACCTGAAACCATGGCAGCCTTTACCCTAGAGGGAGTCTTTAAGGCTTTAGATAACCTAGGTTACCCTGCGGTCTTGAAGCCTGTCGTGGGGAGTTGGGGTAGGTTGATGGCTATACTTAAGGATAGGGAGACTACACAAGCTATAATCGAGCTCAGAGAGAGCTTCAACAACGCTCTACTTCAAATCTACTATGTTCAGAAGTGGGTGGATAGGCCGCCGAGAGATATAAGGGTGATGGTTGTAGGAGACGAGGTTGTAGCAGCGTCGTACAGGTACTCCCCTATGAACGATTGGAGGACAAACGTCGCTAGAGGAGGTAAAAGTGAAGTTTGCCCTGTGACCTCTGAGCTGGAGGAGGTGGCTTTGAAAGCCGCTGAAGCCGTCGGTGGAGGAGTGTTGGCGGTCGACTGTATGGAGGGCAAAAAGGAAGGTCTAGTGGTTCATGAGGTAAACAATACGGTTGAGTTTCGGGGTTTAGCCTCCACGACAGATGTCGATATAGCTGGAAAGATAATAGAGTACGTTGCGGGGGTAGCTAAAAGATGAAGGTGGGAGTGATAGGCGCCTCAGGCTATGTCGGGGGGGAACTGCTCAGGATACTCCTCTCACACCCGAAGGTAGAGGTTGCGGTCGCCACTTCGAACAGGTTTAAAGGCAGATACATCCATCAAGTTCACCCGAACCTTAGAGGCCTAGTTAACCTGAAGTTCGTCTCACACGATTCGAGTGAAGTAACCGATAGATGCGACTTACTGTTCATCGCCACCCCTCATGGCGTATCCTCTGGTATAGTTCCGAAATATTTGGAGTCAGGCTTAAGGATAGTGGACACTTCCGCAGACTTCAGGCTCAAGAACCCGGAAGACTATAAAGTATGGTACGGATGGGAGCACCGTTGCCCAGAACTCTTGGAAAAGGCGGTCTATGGTCTACCGGAACTACATAGAGACGAGATAAAGAAGGCAGATTTCGTAGCTGCTCCAGGATGCATAGCCACGGCCGCCATTCTAGCGTTGGCACCGGTAGTCAAGGAGGGGCTAATCCAAGTAGACAAGGTTATAGTGGACGCGAAGGTCGGCTCATCAGGCTCCGGATCGAAGCCCACCTTAGCCACCCATCACGCCGAGAGATATGGTGTAATCAGGCCTTACAAGCCGGTCGGCCATAGACATACCGGGGAGATAGAGCAGGAGTTGACTAGGCTGGCTGGAAAACCTGTTAGGGTCTCCATGTCGACACACGCCGTAAACATAGTTAGAGGGATATTGGCGACCTGCCATGTCTTCCTAACGAGAGAGGTTAAAGTAAGCGAAGTTTACCGGATATACAGAGGCTTTTATAATGGTGAGCCTTTCATCAGGATAGTCAGAGACCTGACAGGGATCTATCGGTATCCAGACCCAAAACTAGTCGTCGGGTCGAACTTCTGCGACGTCGGGTTCGAGGTAGACAAAAGAAACGGCCGCCTAGTGCTTCTCTCGGCGATAGATAACCTCATGAAGGGAGCGGCTGGCACGGCGGTTCAATGCATGAACCTCATGCTAGGCTTCGACGAAACGGAAGGGTTAAGACAGGTAGGAATACACCCGGTGTAAGGCGATGATAACAGTTAAGGTCGGCGGAGACATGGTTAAGGAGGGGCTTCCCCTCTATCTCCTGTCAGACCTGAAGGATCTAGCCGAGCGTGATCGAATAGTCATAGTTCATGGCGGTGGAGATATAGTCACTGAGATAGCTGAGAAACTCGGTAAACCACAGGTCTTCGTGAGGTCCCCGAGTGGAATAACCAGCAGATATACCGACCGGGAGACCGTCGAGATCTACACGATGGTCATGTCAGGAATGGTTAACAGTAAGCTCGTCGCAGAACTCCATAAAGTAGGGTTAAACGCCGTAGGCCTTTCAGGCATAGACGGAGCGTTGATAAGAGCGAAACGTAAGAAGAGGATAATAATAGTGGACGAGAGAGGAAGAAGGAGAATTATAGAGGGAGGGTTTACCGGCCGAATAGTGGAAGTGAACGTTCACCTCCTAAAACTGTTACTTGCAGGAGGATACATACCTGTTGTCTCGCCGATAGCCATAGGAGAGGAAAAGGAGTTCCTTAACGTCGATAGCGATAGGGCGGCGGCAAACGTGGCGGCTCAGCTTAAAGCCGAAAAAGTAGTCTTCTTAACCGACGTAGAGGGGCTTATACTCGAGGGGCGGATAGTCAAGAAACTAGGGTTAGATGAAGCTCAAGGCCTTCTAGGTAAGGTCGGAGCAGGGATGGATAAGAAGCTCCTAGCCTCCATCGAAGCCGTTAAGGGAGGCGTCGAAGAAGCCGTGATCACGACAGGCTTCATAGAGAGACCTCTAACCAAAGCCTTAAACCATCAGGTAGGAACGGTGATAAGCGCTGGGTCTTGATGTCCAGGCTGTAGAGAGCACTTATGGGGCCAGAGTATACTCGAAATACCCCGTGACGATAGTGAGAGGTAAAGGCGCCCTGCTATGGGATAAGGACGGCAGAGAGTACATAGACTTCATGGGAGGTTACGGTGTAAGCGTCGTCGGACATTGCCACCCACGCATAGTCAAAGCCATCAAAGAACAGTGTGAGACGCTCATAACCTGCCACGGCTCCCTCTACAACGATAGAAGAGCAGAGTTCCTAGAGAAGATAGTGAAGACGACGCCGAAAACATTGGAGAAGGCCTTCCTATGCAACAGCGGAGCGGAATCAGTCGAATGCGCATTGAAGCTAGCCATAAAGTATACCGGTAAAACGAAGGTAGTGGCGATGAGGAGGGGATATCACGGAAAGACTTTAGGCGCCCTATCGGCGACTTGGAACGTGAAGTACAGGAAGTCCTTCGGGCAGGTTCTACCTCCAAACGTTAAGTTCGTGCCTTTTGGGGACGCCGAAGCCTTGAGAGAAGCAGTCTCCAAAGACACGGCAGCCGTTATAGTAGAGCCTATTCAGGGTGAAGGCGGTGTAAACGTCCCTTCAGACGGCTACCTCCCAGAAGTCCAAGAGATCTGCCGAGAGAAGGACGTTCTGCTCATAGTAGACGAGATCCAAACAGGTCTAGGCAGGACAGGTAAACTCTGGGCCTGTCAACACTGGAACCTCGAGCCTGACATCATGTGTCTGGCTAAGGGAATCGCTGGAGGGGTTCCTATGGGGGTCACCCTAGCGAGGAAAGACGTGATGGATTCTCTAAAGGTTGGAGAGCACACCTCGACCTTCGGGGGGAACCCTCTAGCCTGCGCTGCGGCCTCTGCGACGCTTGACGTCCTGATAAGCGAGAAGCTACCTGAAAAGGCGGCCGAGCTAGGAAGTTTCTTCATCGAGGAGCTCGGGGGATTACAGGAGGAGTTTAAGATTGTTAGGGAGGTACGTGGCCTCGGTTTAATGGTCGGGCTAGAATCAAGGTTCGACGTCTATAACATACTCATGAACGCCCTCGACCACGGGCTTATCCTACTCTACGCCGGCAGAAACGTGCTCCGCTTTCTCCCTCCCCTAGTGATCTCGAGAGAGCAGCTTCAACGTGGGATAGTGGTGCTTAGGGAACTCCTAACGGAAGAGGAGAAGGCGAGAAAGATCTGAAATGTCAAGCTACGTCTATCCTCATGATCCTGTGGACGGAGAGTACGCCGTTAGACTACTTGAAAACATGCTTAGGATATATAGCCCCAGCGGTCGGGAGGGCGAGTTATCCTCCTACCTCAAGAGTGAACTTGTTTCTCTAGGCTTCGATAACGTCGTCGTAGACTCTGTCGGAAACGTTTTCGGAGAAGCTGGGAGAGGAAGACCTGTCATACTTTTCGTCGGTCACATCGATACCGTGTCTCCGTTTCTTCCGGTTAAGGCTTCCGGGGATAGACTTTATGGCCGTGGAGCAGTCGACGCTAAATCCCCTATGGCCGCCATGATAGTCGCCGCCTCGAGATGGATTAAGTCTCATAACCATGGAACCGTGAGGGTCTGTTGCTTGGTTGACGAGGAGGGGTCGGGGAAGGGTGTAAAGAAGCTGATCGAGGAAGCTCCGGAGGCTGAGTACGCCGTATTCGGGGAGCCAAGCGGCTTAAGGAACATAACAGTGGGGTATAGGGGTCATGTAGGGGTTAAGTTGTCGGTGAAGGCTGAACCTGTACATATCTCTGTCGGGAGAAAGGAGTTTAACGCCGTAGAGTTAGCCCTAGATCTTTGGGAGAAGATCAGGGAAAGGCTCTCAGAAGCGAACTTTTCAGAGAAGGGAGAATTTCATAGGGTTACCTCTAGCATCACGAGGATCGAGGGAGGAGAGGGAGGAAACGTCACCCCAAGAAGATGCGATCTATACTTGGATATCAGGGTGCCACCGGAGGTTGGATGCGACGATTTAACTAGAACCCTTCAGGGTCTAGTCTCTGAGTTTAACGAGGAAAACGAAAAAGCTTCGGCGTCGATGAAGGTTAAGTTTAAGGTGGACCCTGTTTTAGTGAGTAAATCGTCCCCCGTCGTAAGGGCTTTAACCAGAGCTATACTAAAAACCCTTGGAAAACCTGTGAGATTCATTAAGAAGTTAGGGACCGGAGACATGAACCTTCTGGTCTCCAAGTTAGACATTCCAGCCGCCACCTATGGTCCTGGCGACCCTAAGCTAAGTCACACACTCGACGAGTATGTGGAGATCCGAGAGTACCTAGAGAGTATAAAGGTTTATCATAACGCTGTCTCCGAGTTATGTAGGATGTACGAAAAGGGTTGAGGCTATAGCGTAGATAAAAAACTTTATTTGATGGTAAATCGATTCATGAAGGGGAATTGAAGGGGGAATCTGACTGAAGATCCCTATAGCTATGGCTACTCAGCATCCAGATTCTGCTTCACGTAAGGTGGCGGTGAGCGAGGAGCCAGACGAGGCTGTGGAGTGCTGTAAGAGAGGCGGGTTAGGCTGCGATGAGTATCTCGTCGATTACATGGGGAAACTGACCCCATACCACCAGATAGGGACAATAATCAAGAAGCTGATAGAAGAGACAGACTTGGTTCCCGGAGAAGACGTTCATATAACCCCTAGGATGGTAAGCTCGTTTAGAGAGGAGCCTTTCAGGCAGCTGATGGCCACTCTAGCCGTCGTGGAAGGGATTTACCAGTGCTACAAGAAGTTTGGTACTCAGGGCATCCACTATATAGTGCAGGCGTTTACGTCGACTTTAGAGGATTTAAAGCTCTGTAAAGAAAGATCTGAAAGCGTTTTGGGTCTCGTAGGTAAGCATTTGGGAATGAATACAAAAGATATGAGTTTCAGGATGCTTCCACTTTTCGGTGGGCTAGCGGAACAGCTCTCGATAGACAGGTATCTTCCACACCTAATCGAAACTCTACAGGTAAACGATTTCATCCGAATATTTATCGGAAAGTCTGAGACCGCCATGCTTTACGGTCATATGGCATCCGTCTTATCATGTAAACTGGCTTTATCAGAAAGCCACCGGGTTGCGCATAGATATGGCGTCGACCTCTATCCGACGTTAGGTGTGGGAGCCCTTCCTTTTAGGGGACATCTCACCCTAGAGAACGTCGAAAACGTGCTTAAAGAGTATAGAGGATCTAGAACCTACACCATACAGTCCGGTTTAAGGTATGACCATGGGGCAGATAAGACTAAAAGTTTGATCGAGAAGTTAAAGTCGGGGATTAGCCTGAAGCCTTTAGAGTATAGTGAAGACGAGATCCGGAACATGAAACACAGCGTCTTCATATTTGCGAAGAACTATCTGATAGAACTATCTGAAATTCAAGATATAGTTCAGAAGATTTCAGATTATATACCTCGACAGAGGGAGCGCTTGCTAGACTTCGAAGAAGTATCCTACTACAGGGAGATCAGGAACGTCAAGAACATCTTGAACCTCTGCGAAGACAAAACCCTAAGGAGACATCTAGTGGACTTCATGGAGAAAGCTTTCAAGAAACCTCCGAGATGGTTTAAGTTCATTGCTTCACTGTACACCTGCGGTTTACCGCCAGAGCTTCTTGGGACAGGGAAAGCCTTAAAGGAGATCGAAGAAACGTTAGGTTCAGGTTGGGTCGATAAGCTTGTCGAGGAGATATATCCTTCGATAAGAGAGGATTTGAAGTTCGCATCTAGGTTTTTCATAGCGGATCCTGAAAGTAATATGCTACTCACGGATAGGATATTAGAAGGCGTCGAGTTGCTTAAAGAAAACTTCGAGTTTGAGGGTCTTGATGAGAGCTACAGAATACTCGGAGGCGTCACGTCCTCCTACTTGAAGGAAGCTCTCTACGGTAAGCCTATGGAGAGAAAGAGGCTTGCGATACTTATATCTGGGGAAGACGTTGCAGAGTATCTAGACGGAAATCTAAAGGATAACCTTTCAAGGATGATTCTGGACCTAGGTAAAATAAGGAAGTCTTTAGCCTAACGGGAGGGTTGTAGAGTGAGCCTCTGGCATATACCGAAGTTTAAGGGTAGAGTGAGACCCCACGACGAAAGCATGATAATATCGGTGAAGAAGAGGGATGAACTCGTAGAGTACTGCAAACAGTTCGTCGTGTACAGTGAGGACGCATACTTTAACGGCGTCAACATACGTCTCTACACGAACATGGAGCACG
>CAZVJZ010000037.1:10996-11317 GCA_964627655.1 uncultured Candidatus Bathyarchaeia archaeon | reverse complement strand
TGAAGAGATAAATAATTTTTTATTCTTTCATTTCGTCCTTAACTCTTATTTTATATATTAAATCTAAGTTCAATTCGAACGCGGATGCTGGGACCTCTAACCCCCAATTTTCAAGGATTATAGGGTTTATTTCGCCTAACACGCCTACGTTCTCCTCTTCTATGTAAACTTCGGCTGTTCTTCCTTCGATAAAGCTTCCGTGTTTTATGCTTTCATATCTTGGTTCTAAACCTAGGTTTAGGAGTAGGGCGTTAAGGGTAGACTTAATCTCTGTGAAGTCTGCGTCTACATGAGCCGTAACGCAAGCTAATTTGTTAACGT
>CAZVJZ010000037.1:0-10986 GCA_964627655.1 uncultured Candidatus Bathyarchaeia archaeon | reverse complement strand
GTCTATGCATTTGTTTTCGGCCTCCTGAGCTGGAACCACAGCTATTCCTACCTCGAAGATTTTCTGTGGATAATCGACGTGTGTGTTATGGCTTAGAAACTCCATTAGGCTGGGTAAAATCCAGGTTCTGAGGTGTGTAAAGCTCCTGATCTTGGGGTTTGCTACTTCTATGGCTTCTCCCCTCTTAACGTTCATCTTGTCGAAGAGGTTTTCCGGATTAGTTAAAGTGAATGTAAGTATCTCCTGATATCCTAAACCTACCATTAATTCCCTTACTAAGTCGCAGAATTCTCTTTCAGGGGTTAAGCCACCGATTGTGGGTGGTGGGCTCCACCTCGGCTGTATCCTATTATACCCGTATGCTATGGCTATATCCTCTACTAAGTCGACTGGATGCATGACGTCTATCCTATAGAACGGGACCTCTACCACTACTTCTTTCTCGTTTATCGAGGATACTCCGAAACGTGCTTTCAATAGTAGGTCTTTAACTTCTTCAGGCTTGATCTTCAGTCCGAGAACTTTCTCCAGATACTCGAGTTCAAGACTCATCTTTTCCGTGAAGAAATCCGGTGTAGTAACAGTCCTATATTTGCCGTAGGAATAGTGAATCTCAGCGGAATAGACTTCTCCACCTCTGTCGCATATCGCTATAGCTACCATGTTCAACGTGTTGAGTACTACGTCAGGTCTGGTTCCCGTCACCTCGACTAGTACTTCTTCTGTCTCTTCGGTCACTTTCCCTAAGTCATTCGAATTTATTATCGGCGGGAACGAAAGAACGTTCTTTCGAGAATCGTATAAGATAGGCCATAGAGGGAACCTTCTGACTATATCTCCATACTCTATTCCTTTCGGATGCTTCTCTAGAATCTCCTCTAAGGTTAACTCTTCATCGAATCCTAACGGGACGAAGCTTATTTCCCTCGGCTTAGAGACCGTGTATTCGAGGGGAGGCTTGATTAAGCCGAAGTCGTATAGTCCTATCGAAGTTCTTCTTCTCTTTCTCCCATAAGTAAGGTCCAGCTTGTCTTGGAGATGAATAAGACTCCTAATAGTCGCGTCATCCAGATCCAAACCCTTGATCACTGCACATGCGATGTAAGGCCTTATTTCCTCGAGCCTAGGGTCGACTTCAATCTTAACTCCAGACTTACCTGTTATCCGATAACGTTTAAGCCCATGTTCTATCCCGAGATAGCCTCTAAGCGCCCGCGCCAGCCCTTCAACGCTCCATATGTCTGGCCTGTTGCTATCCTTTATCTCTATATGTACCTCTGAGCCTAGTCTAGCCTTCACCTCTCCTTTCACATAAGCCAGTATATCGTCTAGTTTCTCTGTCTCCTCCGGAAGTTTTACTCCGAGGAGGTTTTGAAGGTCGTTTAGGTCGACTTCGATCGTAGGCATCTTACATCAACCTCTGCTTTCTGATCCAATTTAAATCGTTTGTGAAGAGGTATCGGATATCGTCTATTCCAGCCTTCATCATGAATAGTCTGTCGACTCCTAAACCCCAAGCAATGACCGGGACATCTATCCCGAGAGGTTTAGTCACTTCAGGACGAAATATTCCTGAACCTCCAAATTCCATCCATCCATAACCCTTCTTATATGCAGATAGCTCAACGCTTGGCTCGGTGAATGGGAAATAGTCAGGCCTAAACCTCACGTCGTCTGCGCCAGCGATCTCTATGGCGAAGCGGCTTAACACTCCGAGGAGGTCTTGGAGGTTAAGCTTCTCGTCGACCACTATCCCCTCGACCTGATTAAACTCTGAAAGGTGTGTTCTATCGACTAGTTCAGGTCTATAGCATCTTACTATAGAGAAGTATTTTCCGGGGATCTCTAGCTCATCGCTTATCAGCATCCTGACGCTTAAAGCCGTTCCATGCCCCCTAAGTATAAGCCTCGAGGAATCCTCGATCGAAAATCTATACCTCCAGCCTCTAGAACCTGTCACCCATCCGTTTTCATGCGTCTCCTTAACTCTCTCTAAAATAGACTTATAGTTTGAGAGGTCTCCATACTTGGGTTCTTTGATCATGTATATGTCGAATATCTCTCTTGCAGGATGGTCTTGAGGAGTGAAGAGAGCGTCGAAATTAAAGAAGTTGGACTCGACGGTAGGCCCTTTCATCTCCTTGAACCCCATAGCTACCAGCTTTCTTCTCACCTCGTCGAGAAATCTTAAGTAGGGATGTTTTTTACCACCCCAAATAGCCGGTACAGAAGCCTTAACGTTATACTTCACAAACCTATAGTCTCTCCACCTACCGGTGACTATTAACTCAGGCTTCAAACGTGTAAGCTCCCTAGAAACCTTCAGCCCCTTCTCCAGAAGTCGACGTCCTTCATCGGTTAGCTCGAGTCTTCTTACTCTCTCCTCGGATACTCGGACAAGTTTTCGTCTTTTAAGCTCGTTTACAGTGGCTTTTAAATCGTTGCTTAATTCCTCGTAAACGAGGCTTTCCCGATATAAGAGTCTCAGAAGTCTCTCGTCTCTCCCCTCCTCAGGCTCACCGGATACCATCAAACGTAACTTTCTTCCGTCTAGCTTCACCCAACCTTTCCTTATAAGCCAACCTAAAGCTATAGGGAAAAGTCTACTGTCAAGACAGGCTTTCTCCGCGAGTTCGTCTACGGTAACCTCTCCACCAGTCTTCATCATAACGGCTAGAAGTCTTCGTTCGGGCAGCCCCTCCTCGACGTATACTCTCCCTTCATCGGTTAACTCTATGACCGAAAACCTGCTTTCTCGGATCTTTATCAAGCCTTTCTCAGAGAGCGTTAAGGCCGCCCTCATCACAGCGGCGTGTGCTAACTTCTCAGTCTCCGATATCTGCTCGACCTTCCCGCTTCCACCAAGCTGCTTTAAGCATAGTAGAACTCTCTGCTCGTTCTCTCTAAGTTCTGAGTTCATAAGATCTTTCCCACCGAACTTATTAACCTATAACGTAATAAACTGGATAAAAGGATTCTTGAACTTCCTAAATCTCTGATTTCCTCTAAACAAAAGCCGGTCCTACAGCCGTAGGTCAACGAAATTGGCTGGACATCCCACCAGACCTCGGTTAATTTACTGAAATTAAAAAATTGAAACCATATTTATGTTTTCCCATTATCTTAAGATTGTTCTCAGAGGCTTTTCAGCCTCTTCAATTCTTTGAAAATACTTAGGATCAAGAAGCCAAGCATCCTTTCATCGATCCAAACTTTTCTATCTCTCCCCATTTCCTCTACCTCTTCTCCTCATTAAGGCTCTCTACCAATCCTAGTTCAGTTTATTCCTTTCTGTGTAGATTAGTACAGATACCCGAATATAGAGAAAAACGAACGAGAGAACTAAAATATATTTATTTGATTTCCCCTCTACATCCATAAGTTTATCTCAAGACGTTGACTTCAACAGCGGTGGTATAGAAGATATGTCTAAAAAGAGGGAAGGCATGGTAGTTACTCCCTGGAAGGTAGCTGGAGAAGTCGATTACGACAAGCTAATCGAGCAGTTCGGAACTCAACCGATAACGGAAAGCTTGCTCGAAAGGATAAAGAAACATACCGGAGAGATACACCTTCAGCTACGTAGGAGAATATTTTTCTCGCATAGAGACTTAGACTGGATACTTAATATGTATGAGGCTGGGAAGAAGTTTGTCTTGTACACAGGGCGTGGGCCTTCAGGCCCAGTTCACATAGGCCACCTTGTTCCTTGGTTCTTCACGAAGCATCTTCAAGATAAGTTCGATGCAAAGCTCTATTTCCAGATGACAGACGACGAAAAGTTCCTTATGCATCCAGAGTTCACCCTCAAAAAGGTCACGGGTTTAACTTACGATAATGCTTTAGACGTTATAGCGGTAGGCTTCGATCCTAAAAAGACTTTCATAATATCCGACGTCAACCACATTAAGTTTCTCTATAGATTAGCGATCAGAGTAGCTAAACACGTTAACTTCACCACCGTTAAAGCGGTCTTCGGCTTTGAAGAGAGCTCTAACATCGGGATGATCTTCTTTCCGGCCATCCAAGCCGTACCCTGCTTCATCGAATCAATGCTGACCGGAGAAAACGTTCCCTGCCTGATACCTGCAGCCATAGATCAAGACCCGTACTGGAGGATGACTCGAGATGTAGCGCCGAAGCTAGGCTACTACAAGCCAGCCCAGATACACTGTAAGTTTATGCCTGGACTTGGGAGGGGTGGTAAGATGTCCGCTTCTATGCCTGAAACCTGCATATTTACGACAGACCCTCCAGAGGTAGCAGAGAGGAAGGTTTGGAACGCCTTCACCGGAGGTAAACCCACCATGAAAGAGCAGAGGCTGGAAGGTGGAGACCCCTCTATATGTACAGTCTTCCAGTACTTCAGCTTCTTCTTCGAGGAAGACGACAAGGCACTCAAGGAGCTCGAGGTTAGATGTAGGTCCGGGGATATAATATGCGGGGAATGTAAAGAGAAGTTGGCCGAGAGGATAAAGCGTTTCTTATCCGAACATCAAAAGAGAAGGGAGAAAGCAAAAGATGTCGTGAACGACTTCTTCATAGACAATAAAGTCTGAAGTCTTTTTAGAGAAATTAAGTATTTAAAATAGTTGCTCCCTCTTCTTAAGAAAGGATGAAGAGGCGTTTAAAGTTTGAAAGCTAAAGTCTATGTGGAATTGCCTAAAGAACTCTTCCATAAAGACGCTGTAGACCTATTGAGTAAAGTGGCGGACCTAGTTTTCGAACCGATGTCTAAGGAAGAATTCGAGGGGGAGATAGCCGAAGCTTCGGCTGCCATAATAGCGCTAAAAAAGATCGACAGACAGTTCTTAGACTTAGCCCCCAAACTTAAGATAGTAGCGCGATTCGGAGTAGGATACGACAACGTCGACGTCGAAGCTTGCACCAAAAAGGGAGTCTACGTCACGATAACTCCGAATGTCCTTTCAGACGCTGTAGCAGAGCTCACTTTTGCTCTAATATTATCGTTGACACGGAAGATCATCGAAGCAGACAGATACGTGAGGAGTGAATGGGCTAAAGGTGAGAAGCGTTTTCCTTTAGGGATAGACTTGAAAGGGAAAACCATAGGAATTATCGGTTGCGGGCGGATAGGCTATCAGGTTGCAAGGAAGGCATACGGTTTCGAAATGAGCATATTATATCACGATATGCTCAGAAACAAGGAGGTTGAAGAGAGGTTTAAAGCGAGGTTCGTGAGTTTAGAGGAGCTATTGAGAATCTCAGACATCGTTACATTACATGTTCCGTTAACTGAGGCCACTAAGGGGTTAATCGGCGAGAAAGAGCTTAACCTGATGAAGAAGAGCGCATACCTCATAAACACGTCTAGAGGCCCGGTCGTCGACCAGGAAGCCTTAACCAGAGCTCTAGAAGAAGGAAAGATCGCCGGAGCCGGTTTAGACGTATTCACCCCAGAACCCATACCGCTAGACCACCCCCTCCTAAAGCTAGACAACGTGGTCCTTACGCCGCACATCGGCTCAGGAACCGTTGAGACCAGAAGAGCTATGGCGTTAAAGGCGGCAGAAAACGTGCTGTATGCGTTGGAGGGTAAGGTTCCTCCAGACCTAGTACCTGAACAAAGAAAAATCTTTCTAGAACAAACATAACACTATATATCCAGCTATTTTTCTATGGAAAAAGTTATATTCATTCCTCGTCCAAGAGACTAGACGATCGACTTGAAGCGATACTTCGAGGAGAGCTCTGGAAGAGAAGACGGTTTAGGCTTAAGGAAGCTCCCTTATCGTGCGCTTACATACTATCTTGGACGTGAAGTCAGAGTCTTTGCGAGAATGAACCCCCTTTTGAGCCATCCAGCAATCTACGAAGGAAAGTTAGCCGGAGTCTTCGAGGACCCTTCCGCCATAATCTTGGAGGATGCATCTCTCCTAGTCTTAGAAAGAGTTCCGATGCAGGATCATTATCACATCGTGAAGAGGGAATCTATAGGAGCAATCTTCATAAGGGTAGACGAAATACGTCATCTAGAAATACGTCCAGAAAAAAAGGGATGACGAAATACTCCTAAATATTTTACTTCTCTGTTAGAAACTATTTGAGAAGCTACTAGAATGAGTGAAATGCTTTTAGAAAACTGTTAAATATTCGAGTATTTCACAGTTTTGAAGGTAATCGGTAATGACGGTCGGCAACGTTACAACGGTCGAGGTTCAGAAACCGAAATTCAAGATAGATTTCGACCCTTCTAAGTGTTGGTGGTGTCTTGAATGTGAGTTAGCTTGTTCTCTGTATCATGAAGGTGAACGTAACCGCTCGCTGGCGAGGCTTCACATAGAGTTAGAAAATGAGGATATATGGATGAACAGGAAAGATACTTAGGGTCGATTTAACCAGCAAAGAGGTCGCTGAAGAGGACTATCTGGAAGATACGTACAACTTCATCGGAGGAAGAGACTTAGCGACTAACACCGATCCAGTGGACTACAGCCTGAAACTTATACTTTAAGACCATAAAAATATTAGAATGTCTTCTACTTCTTTCCTTTGTTACATCAAGGCGGTGTTTAAAATTGTATATCGAAAGAGAAGTGCTTCAGAAATATAGAGAGGCTGGAAGAATAGCTAGAAGAGTGAGAGAGAGGGTCCGAGAAATCGTTAGGGAAGGCATGCCAGTCATAGATGTGTGTGAGTGGGTCGAAGGTGAGATAAGCAAGCTCGGTGGACGGCCAGCTTTTCCTTGTAACGTATCGATAAACCATATAGCGGCACATTACACCTCTCCAACAAACGATAAGTCAATTATACCTGAGAAGTCCTTGGTTAAGGTAGATATCGGAGTACATGTAGACGGATACATCGCGGATACCGCTATAACCTTATGCTTTGACCCTGAATTAGAGTTCCTTGAGGAGACTGTCAGACAAGCGTTGATGAAGGGGATCGAGATAACAAGGCCAGGTCTTTCCATCTCAGAGTTTGGCTCGACGATCCAGAGCTTCATAGAGTCGAGAGGACTTAAACCTATATCCAACCTCACAGGGCATCAGATAGACCGCTACCTTATCCATGCCGGTAAGAGCCTACCTAACGTCTCACACTTCTCGCTTTCAAAGATGAAGGAAGGAGAAATATTTGCCATAGAGCCCTTCGTAACGACTAGGGATGGAGCAGGCAGGGTGAGAGAAGGGCCTCCAGGGAACATTTATCGGTTGGTGAAGCATAAGTCTGTTAAGGATCCAGAGGCGAAGAGGGTGTTGACTTATATAAAGAGCAGTTATCGAACTTTGCCTTTCGCTGAGAGATGGTTGAGAAAAATCTTTCCTGGAAGAGTCCTCGACGAATCTCTTCATAAGCTTCTTAAGTCTAGGATCTTGATGGCTTACCCAATCTTCATCGAGGTAAAAGGTAAACCCGTAGCTCAGGCTGAGCATACGGTATTAGTAACTAAGGATGGATGTGAAGTTTTAACTTGACTTATTAGATCTTCCATTCTTTCTCCTCTTCCTTCACCTCTCTATATATCGCCGTTATCACCATCTTCTCCTTGCACTTCGGGCATTCGTCGCTCTTCTTGAATATGTAGTCTCCTTTCCTAAACTCTCTGATGCTCTTAAAGTTACATTTCTCGCATTGTAGAATAGTGTTTAGCTTCTGGTCCTCGAACATCATTACAGGTTTACCTCTGCCTACTATAAGCATGTAAACAGAGATCGCTATGCCGAGCAAACTAAGCATAAGATAATATACTGCAGTATTTCCTTCACCCTGAAAATAGTTTTCAGCGGCCGTGTAGAAAGATACTAAGGATAAAACAACAATCACTGTCACGACGAGTATTAACAAGATAAAGGTTCTGTTAACAGATTTGCTGTTGGGCATTCCTCGGATCACCTACTGAGCAATCCCTATCGTATTTCCTATCCCCGCTATTATCACGGCGTCTCCGTCTTTAGTCTTCTCGTTTATCAACCTCTTTATCCTTTCGATCACCTTGTCCGCAGCCTCTACTAACTCTTTCCTCATCGCCGAGATAGCGTCGCCAACGTCCTCCTTAACGATTATCGCTTGAACCGGAACTTTATACTTGAAGGTTATCTCTTCAGTCTTGAACTTCTCGACTCCGGGGCCGCCTATAGCGGCTCCAACTCCCTCAGCTATCTCGCCGACTCTCTCTCCTTCATACTTTAGGCCGGCGTCTATCATGATCACCGTCGAAACCTTTCCTTTCTTTTCTTCAAGGATCCTCTTTATGCCTTCTCCAGGTTTACCGACGTTTCCGCCAGGGCCTTTAGCCTTCACTACATAAGCTATTCTACCGTTTATAGGGACTTCAGCTACGACGGTGTCCTTTGCGACCTCCTTCTTCTCATACTTATTCATTAGTTTAGCTGCCACTAACGCTCCTACACCGTCTCCTATAGGTTGACCCATGGTGAAGGCTTTCAACGCCCTAGTGTAGGCTTCAGCTTCTCTCATGATCAACGGGAGAAGCATCTGAAGCTGCATTATGATATAGAGGCTGAGGGTCTTCCTACCTAAAATGTAGAAGTGTCTGATGTATTTGTAGATGAAGTTTAAAGCCATAGTTGCTTCGAGAACGTTTTCAAGGTTGTTTATCTGGGTCTCTTCTGCTTCAGGAGCCATTAGTTTAATGTCTTCTTTGAACCTGTTCTCCCTAACGTCGAGGAGGTGCTCAAGCTTCCAGACTATACCGGAGGGGTCCATGTCTACAGGCGCTATAGACACGTAGTCTAAGAAATCGTCCACCCTCGCCGTGACGTCTTCTTTAGGTTTACCTATCTCCTTTATGGCTTGAATAGCTATTTCGCGTGCCCTATCCCGCATATACCTTAACTTCCTCAAAGACTTCTCGACGTCTCTTATCGAGATATAGAGCTGAATCTTCTGCCCGTAGAAGAGGAATACTATGAAGAACAGATAGAACGCTACTTGCAGGAGCATGTTTAGCGTGTTATTATCGCCTATCGGTATCTGTAAGACGGCGGCATTCATCTCCTAAACCAAATTTTGAGGTATCTAAAGTCAGTAATAAATTTTGAGTTAAAAACGGACCACCACGAAGATGCTTCAAACCTTCTGCTAGATGGAAGTAAGTGGGGCGGCCAGCTTCCCCGGCTTCACGCGGCCGAAGACCGCACTAACACCGGGAACGGAGCGCGGTTTAACTTCTGAGTTCGGAATGGGTTCAGGTGGGTCCCGCGCCCTATGGCCGGCCACCCCACACCATTTGTAACTCTACCTCTTTTAAACTTTTCTACGGTCGCTTTAAAAGGGTAAAAATTAATTATAGGCGAAGGACTCGTTTAGGTTTTGATGGATATCGGTCTAGAGAGTAAGGTTAGTCGGTATATGAGTTATCTCCTTAGACATAATCCTGAAGGATTGAGGATCGATAGGTACGGCTTCGTCGACCTAGACGAGTTATACAGGAAACTTAAGGAGCGCTTCTCGATCGATAAGTCCTTCATCTACAGGATTGTAGAGAAGGGTGAAAAGAAAAGGTTCGAGATCGTGGAGAACAAGATAAGGGCTTTATACGGCCATACGATACCCGTGGAGATCGAGTTAAAAGAAGATAAAAACACGAAAGTTTTCTATCACGGAACAACGTCGGAAGCGGTTTTTAAAATCCTAAAATCAGGCCTTAAACCCATGAAGAGGCTGTGGGTTCATCTATCACCCAGTGTCGAGATAGCTAGGGATGTAGGGTTAAGGCGGACTCGAAAGCCGGTTATCTTAAAGGTAAACGCTGAAGCCGCTAGGAAGGATGGTATAAAATTCTATAAAGCAACCGATAAGGTTTACTTATGCTCTTTCGTGCCACCCAAGTACATCGAAATAGTCGGCGAGAATGAAGAATCGATATGGGAACATACTAAAAAATTAAAAACCTAGAATAATACATAAGCAGCTTAACCGTTCGTTCAATAGTGAAAAGGGTGAGTCGCCGTTGGGGAGGAGATTAAGCGCTATAAAGGAGTTCAGAAGACTAGCAATGGCGAGAGGAAACATCTACTATCTGCTCTCTCAAACCTTTCTCTCTAAACCATCATATAAGCTCGTCACGAACGTGATCAATAAAGACTTCCTATACGGCATTTCACATGTCGTAGACGACGACCGTGGAGTTAAACTCCTTAGACGCTTCGCGGCGAAGTTTACACATGACCGAGATAGTTACAAGAACCTGACTAGAGAATACGAAGCCCTCTTCCTCTCTTCCGGAGTGCGGTATGTCCGGCCATACGAGTCAGCGTACATAGACTACGCGGTCTTAGACGACATCAAAAGCATGTACCGTGCCGCTGGAGTCCGGGTTTCGCGTCTAAGAAACTATCCTGACCACTTCGGCCTCGAGCTGTGGTTCATGTATCACATATGTTATTCGGAGGCTCAGGCGTGGTCGAAGAGTGTCAAGGACGTAGCGATCAGTTATCTAGAGTTTGGAAAGAGGTTTCTGGAGAAACACCTTATGAAATGGTGTAATAGCTTATGCGACCGGATCTACAGCCTTTCTAAAAGCGACTTCTACAGGGGAGTAGCCGATATAACTAAAGGCTACATCGAACAGGATTATAAAGAGCTTAAGGAAGTGATCAAGGAAGCTGAAGACCTAACTTAATGAAACCTATTTTGAACAGATTAAGAAGGTAATCGATTTCCATAGCTGGTTAGTCTTCACCTTTATAGGGTTCGCCGAGTCCTATACAGTTTTCTCCCTCTCCAACGCATCCTATTATACAGTAGAACTCGCAGGTTCCATCTCCTATATTCCTGAATCCATGTTCTTCATCTGTCAGGGTCTTTAAGGAAACCTTCCTCGTCGAGTTCCGCTAAAAGGTCGGCGGTCAACCTTAACCCCTTCTGATCCATTTAGCTAACACGGCGATCTAAAACTTCAGATTTTAGATCGGGTAAAAATTATATATCCCTTCATAATCCCTTCTTTAAGATGGTGGGGCCGTAGTCTAGCCACGCTTACAAGGCGCTAGAGAG
>CAZVJZ010000036.1:6117-11649 GCA_964627655.1 uncultured Candidatus Bathyarchaeia archaeon | reverse complement strand
TCTAGCCCTGCATCGCTGTAGACTTGGCCTTTACGCTCCACAAAGAATGTGTATGGAAACTTCCTGATCAACTCGAGGGCTTTGGTCGGTTTTCTCGAGAGCTTCTGCAAGTCTATGACCCCCTTCTCGACTAGCTTGAGTACCGGAAGCACGAAGAGTAGTCTATCGCTGTGGTCGAGTATCGCTTGGATGAAGCGTGGGTCTTCACCTGTCTCTCTGGCGAGATCCATAGCCTTAGCCGAAGGCTCTATTTCCTCCAGCTTAATGAGGAAGCCGTGAGCTTTAGAAACCGCCTTACTCGTTACGACGATTATATCTCCATCCCTTAGTCCCCCAGCATCCCTAGAAGCGGCTTTCACTAAGAGGTCGGCTAGGTCGTCTCCGGTTTTAATCTCCGGAAGCTTTAGGCCTAACAGCTCAACCTTCATGGAGCCCTCTCCAAATTAAAGTCGAGAATTAGGTTTTTATCTCTCTCCTCTCCAGATTTAGGAGAAACTCTAAAACCTCTTCTCTGTAGTCTTCTGGAGGCTCGTGGCCTGTAAGCTCACGGTACCATGCTTCAAACCATTTTACCGTTCTGTCTAAGGCGTTTTCTCTGTCGATTCTCTTGAAGTAATTAAACCGGTTCCTATAAAGCATCTGTTCTCTAGGCGTTAACAAAGAGGGATTCAACCTCCCCTTCTTTTCCGATACCTATTAACTTCCTTTATCTAAATCTCTGCTCTTAAAGTTTTATACACTTTTCACTTTTTGTGGAAAACGAACGTAGTAACTCTCCAAGTCATTTAGAAAAGGCTTTTTTCCTGAGGCCTAACGAGCTGCCCGGCGCTTCCTGAGTCTGATTTAACATATTCGTATCCTCGAATTATGGCCGCGGGGATCCCTTCGTTTGCCTGCCCTATCACGAGCTCCGCCGCCGAGGCTAACTCGTCTGCGACGGCGGTACGTTTAACGCGTAGAGTGTAGCCGAAGAGGTCTTTTTCTCCTCTCCTGTCCCTGATGGGGTTGAGGCCTGCTACCCCGATCGCGACGTTAACTTCACCCTCTCTGAATGGTCGGCCGTGAGTGTCGGAGATTATTACGGCTACGTCTTTACCCGTCAATTCGGCTATACGCTTCCTGATCCTTCTCGCCGACAAGTCAGGATCTTTCGGAAGCAGAGCTACACAAGTCTCTCCGGGAACGTTAGACTTATCTACCCCCGAGTTTGCGCAGATGAAGCCGTGTCTGGTTTCTGTTATGATCTTTCCTTGACCCATCCTCACTATTCTCCGTGATTCTCTTAAAACTACCTCTACGAGGGCAGGATCCTTATCGAACTCTTTTGCAAAGTTGATGGCGAACTCGGAAGGTTTCACTTCTCTTAGGTCTATCACTTCTCCCTCAGCCCTAGAGACGACGACGTGGGTTACGACTATTATGTCTCCGTCCTTAAGCGGTGTCCCCTGCCTACTTGCCGCCCTGCACAAGATCTCTGCTAGGTCGTCTCCCTCCTTTATTATCGGGACGCCCTTAATCCCTATCACCTGAATAACGTTCATAGCCTCTCACAACCCTCTTCAGCCCAGTAGATTTACCGTCACCTCACGATTTATAGGTTAATTCCTACCGCCTAGAAGCTTATAACAGCAACTAAACCGAATAAGGTATCACGTTAAACGGCTCCTGAAAAGCTTTAACGAATGTAGGTTAGCGGGCAGGTCTGAAATGAAGCTCGCAAGCTGAAGTATCGGTATTATAGGAACCGAATCATAAAGTTTCATAGGAGGAGGATAAAGAGAAATTATGAGCGGTACAGCGATGATCTTAGAAACGTCTTGGAGACCTAGCTTACCCCTTAACTTCTCTAAGGCTTCTGTAAAGACTTTTGTTCTCTGAACCTGTTTCTCGACTATTCTAGCGACAGAGGATCTGCCTAGCCCTCTTCTCCAGTGTTTACAGTCTGCAGAGACTATAACCTGTCTTTTCACCGCTAAGACATCTATTTCCCATCTCCTTCCATCCCATGAAAACCTAAAGCCTCTCCTGACCTCGTAGCCGTTTAAAGTGAAAGCTAGGGTAACTACTCTCTCGAACTCTTTCCAATCGATAAACCTGCATACACGCTCTATATCGGCTCCTTTTTCTACAGCCTTTAAAGCAAGCTTAATCTTCTGCTCTACACCCACTCTAATCTCCTGGTCCTGAACGTAGAGTGCTTCCTCTCTTTGAAGGGTTTTTAAGACTCTATCGACCGTTTCGCTTGGAATAAGACAAGCGTCATATAGCTCTTTAACCGTTATTTCGTTAGATGACTTCTTTAGGATGGCTAGGATAACTTTCCTATAGATTTCAGGTTTAATCTCGGACATATAATCGACCCTCCGAAGACTGTGGAAACAGGTGCTTTAGAAAGCAACAATAACACTTAACCTGGCTATAGTAATCTTCTTATTGCTTAAACTTTAATCTAACTGGTAGAAGGTGTGTGCGGATGGGGAAGCTTGCGGATAGAATGAGTAGAATACCTCCTTCCGGCACTATAATGATGGCGGAAATCGCCAGAAAGATGGAGAAGGAGGGGAAGAAAGTTTATCACCTAGAGGTTGGAGAGCCAGACTTCGACACACCAGAACATATTAAGCAGGCAGCCTATAAAGCCCTTAATGAGGGGTTTACGCATTACACTTCAAGCAGAGGGATACCTGAGCTAAGGGAGGCTGTAGCCGAATACCTGAAAGACAGGAGGAATATAGAGGCTGATCCTGAGAGGGAGATCCTAATAACTCCTGGAACAAAACATGCGATCTACTGTTGCTGTCAAGCAACGGTCGATGAAGGAGACGAGGTTCTGCTGCTGTCACCTATCTGGACGACCTTCTTCGCAGCCGTTAAAGCAGCTGGAGGAAAGCCCATAGAGGTACCTACAGACGAAAACTACGACGTCGACGAGGAGACCTTAAAGAGTCTGATAGGCAAGAAAACTAAGATGATAGTCGTGAACTCCCCGAACAACCCTACAGGCGGAGTAGCCGGGAAGGAAACCTTAAAGCTTTTGAGAGACTTGGCTGTTGAGAGAGATCTACTCGTGCTGTCAGACGAGATATACGAAAGATTCCTTTACGACGGGATAGAGTCGCCGAGTATAGCGTCTTTCGACGGAATGAAGGAGCGAACGATAATCGTGAACGGCTGGAGTAAAGCGTACGCTATGACAGGGTGGAGGCTCGGCTATGCTGTGGCCGAGAAGCCTATTATAGATGCTATGTTGAAGATTCAGCAGATGACTACGACTTGTCCTTCAAGCTTCGTTCAGAAGGCGGGGCTTGAAGCCTACAGAGGGCCACAGGAATGTGTCGAGGAGATGATCAGGGAATACGATAGAAGAAGGAGAGCCATAGTCGCCAGGTTAAACTCGATCAGCGGGGTGAAATGCCCGATGCCTAAAGGAGCCTTCTACGTCTTTCCAGACTTCACGAGCTTTAAAGAGCCTTCAAGCAGGATAGTCGAGAAGCTGCTTGTAAGCAAGGGTGTATGCGCCACCCCGGGAACAGCCTTCGGCGAAACAGGTGAGGGCCACATCAGATTCTCTTACGCTACGAGCCTAGACGTAATACATAGAGCGATGGATCTCCTAGCCGAGTTCGTGGAGGAGGAGTTAACGTAGAAATTCGATGATAATAAAAGGTTTTATACAATTAAGTCCATAATTTAGAGATAAATTTTAAATTCTTTTAAATCAGGCTTGTAGGTCGGTGCACCGTTAAATGATTGCTGGTCAATTAGGTATGTTACTCGGGTTGGCGCCTTTAATCCTAAGCTGGATCCTAATAAGCTTAGTTCTATTCGTAGCAGGGCGGATAGTTTCAGGGAAGAACGTAACTTTAGGTCAAGCCTTCCTTATTTCGCTTGTAGGACCCTTTTTGATGGGAGTTACGATGTTGATCGCAAGCGTCTTTTTCAGGCCTATCATAGCCCTCTTTATAGCATTTCTGGTATGGATATGGGCTATTAAAACAGTGTTCAATGTGGGATGGGGCGCCGCTTTCTTGATCTCTGTCGTCGCATCCATCACGTTGATACTTCTTCTACTCGGCCTGTTTTCTATGCTTTTCGCATTTTTTGGACCTATAAGGGGGCCGCCGCCTACGTCCCCCGTCTATCCTCTTCTACTTTACCGGTAGCTTTTTGGTTTGGTGGCAATGGCTTGAAAGAGAGAAGGGTTATAATCGTTACAGGGACTCCGGGGGTGGGGAAATCCGCCGTTTCGAGAGCTTTATCCAAGGAACTGAAAGCTGAATACATAGACCTAACAGAATTCGCTAAGAGACACGGTTTAATAGAGGCGTACGATAAGGAGAGGGAGACCTTCGTCGTGGACGAAGATAAGGTGAGTAGACACTTAAGAGAAGTCATGAAAAGTTTGGATACACGATACATAGTAGTCGATGGCCATTATGGTGTGTTCACGGTCTCTCCAGAGGAGGTTTACCGTGTCTTTGTTTTACGGAGACATCCAGCTGAGCTTAAAGAGATCCTCTTATCTAGAGGCTATAGCGGTAGGAAACTGAACGAAAACCTAGCTTCCGAGATTCTAGACGTATGTTTAATAGACGCTATCGAGCGATGCGGCATAGATAAAGTATGTGAAATCGACGTTACAAGTAAAGACATAAAATCTATCGTCGATAAGATGTTAGAGAATCTCTCTGGAAGAGCATCTTGTAAGGTCGGGGTGGTGGATTGGTTAGGAGAACTGGAGAGAGAAGGCAGAGTAGACGAGTTTTTAAAGTTTTAATTCATCTAAGCTTCCTTAGAATCTCGCTACGCGTTATGAGCGTTATCCCCCTTCTCTTAGCGTAGGAGATTATATGCTCACCGAACTTCTCCGAGACTATTATGGGATTATATATCCCCACGTCGGCCGCCGAAACGTCCAGCTTTATCGCTACGTTAACCCCTACTGTCCTTTTCCATTCTTTAACGAGGACCAGCCGCTCATCGTCTTCCTTCTTCAATCTGAGGTCAAACTTGTATCGGAGGCCTGAAGACCCTTGGAGGACAACGTCTCTCTCCACCTTATACCCCTTCCTCTTAAAGTATTTGATGGCGAGGTCTATTAACGGAGGCTTCAATCTCTGCACCTTAAATCTGTTTAGTTTGGCGGCTGGTCGTATCCTAATTCTAGACGACGGCAAGTTAATAACTATTTATCGTTTAGTCGATAAAAAGTTAGTGATTCTTGGAATGTATGTTATAAAAATAGATGACAAGGTTTAGAGTGTTCTAACCTTTAGAATTCTACGCTTCTCCAACCTCTGTATGGCATCTAAGAACTCGCTTTTCCGTTTTCCCCTAAACTTAAAGTGTTGAAGCATTTCCCTTACAGGAACGGCTATTCTTCCACACTTTTGAAGTTGAAGTGAAAGATAATTCACAACCATTCTTTCGATCTTACCGCATTTCCACGTAGTATTTCTGAGAAGAACAGCCATGGACTCCATCATTCTCCGGGTTCTTTCCTTAGACCCTCTCAACCTCGACCAACCGACA
>CAZVJZ010000036.1:0-6107 GCA_964627655.1 uncultured Candidatus Bathyarchaeia archaeon | reverse complement strand
ACCCTTCATATATAATAAAGTTTGTTTGCAACCCATATTTTATCCTTTCTTTTTATAGACTCTTTTATGTTAGTTGGGATTTAACAAATAGCCGAGAAAACCGTAGGGTAGATTTAAGCATAGAGAGTCAGACCTCTAAATTTTTTCTGTATATCTCTTTTATTTCGCTAAGCGGAGACTTTTCCCCGAAATACAGGAGGTGGCTTACACAGGTAGACGTACAATCCGATGCGCCGAAACCGGGGAAAAGCACTTTACCTTGGCATCTGTCTCTAATGGCTTGATTGACCACACACTCCAATCTATGGTCAGACTTTCTGGTGAAGAACGCTACTATTCTAGCTGCTTCCTCGGCTAACAGCCAGTCTATATGCCACTTCAATCGTTTAGTCTTAAGGATGTGCCTAGAAACCCTGCCTCCTAAACTTTGCGCACCGAAACCCATAGCGGAGCCCGTGTAAGAATAAAAGCCAGGTGGGAAGGTAAGCGTCCCTAACGACCCTACCTTAACGTTTTTACACTCGTTCAGGTAGATTAATAGAGTGTACACTCCTCTCAAGTTACTCTACCTGTCCACCTGATAGATAAACCAAATCGGGATTTAAATTAATCCTTTAAAACTTGTAGAAGGAAAGGAGGTTTAAAGTATAGTCGATAGAGAACTCCCCGACCTTAAAGGCTACTCTCTCCCGTTCAGAAGATTCGTAACTTTATGTAACCGACTGGAAAGAGAAAGTAGTAAAAACTTAAAGATAAACCTCGTCTCAACGTTTCTGAGAGAAACCACCAAGCGAGACGTTAAGCGGGTCGTCTACCTACTTCTAGGTAGACCTTTCCCAAGCTGGGATGAAAGAACACTCGACGTGAGCTGGGCGAGCGTGAGTTCGGTTATTAAGAAGCTTGCAAGGGTCGACCATTCTGTCTTAATAGAAGCTTTAAACAAGACCGGAGACCTCGGCGCCGCCACAGAAGAGATCTTTAGGGAGAGAAGACTGAGAAAACAGGCTTCCTTAATAGATAGGGAGTTAACGATATCGGACGTAGCATACGGTCTAGAGAGTATAGCGGAATCGATGGGAGAAGGCGCTAGAGAAAGAAAAGAAAGGATCTTAGAGAGCCTACTCGGCCAAGCAGACCCCGAGGAAGCAAAGTACCTCGTGAAAATACTGTTGGGAGAGATGAGGACAGGCTTCAGTGAGGGCTTGATGGAGCTAGCTATCTCTAAAGCTTTTGGAGTAGACGAAGAAGCCGTGAGAAGAGCATTCATGCTTTCAGGAGACTTAGGCGAAGTAGCCGAGAAGGCTAAGGTTTACGGTTTAGAAGGAATAAAGAAAACTAGTTTCAGTTTCTTTAGACCTATAAGACCGATGCTCGCCCAAAACGCGGAGAGTCTTTCTGAGATACTGGAGGCACACGGCGGAAAGACAGCGCTCGAGTTTAAGCTCGACGGGATGAGGGTTCAGATACACAAGCTAGGCGACGAGGTGAGAATCTTCAGTAGGAGACTGACAGAGGTTACCTCGAGTTTTCCTGAGGTAGAATCGATCGTTAAAAAAGGCCTTCAAGCCAGGAAAGCCGTCCTTGAGGGGGAGGTGATAGCCGTGGGTGAAGGCGGTTCGCCTCTACCCTTTCAGTATTTGATGAGGAGGTTCCGTAGAATCAGAGAAGCAGAGTCTATGTCTAGGGCTATACCGGTTAAGTTATTCTTGTTCGACCTGCTACTCCTTGACGGAGATTTACTCATCGATTCCCCTTACATAGAGAGGAGGGAAAGGCTCTCTGAAGTTTGTGGAGAGATCCCGATGGTCGAACAGGTCATTACAGGGGACATAGATAGCGCCAAGAGATTCTTCAAGAAAGCGATCGATCAAGGCCATGAAGGAATAATCGCAAAGAAGCTTGACAGTACGTATATTCCCGGAGTTAGGGGCAAAAACTGGCTTAAATTAAAGGAGGTTTTGGAGCCGTTAGACCTCGTCATAATAGCCGCGGAGTACGGTCACGGAAGAAGACATAAGTGGCTCTCAGACTATTATCTAGCCGCTAGAGACGAGGAGGGAGACCTGTTCTATGTTGTAGGTAAAACCTTTAAGGGATTAACAGATAAGGAGATGAGCGAATTAACAGAAAACTTAGAAAAGCTGGCGGTTAAGAGGGAAGGGCGGAGAATATACGTGAAACCGAAGATAGTAGTCGAAGTCTTATATAACGAGATTCAGATGAGCCCAAAATATGAATGTGGGTTAGCACTGCGTTTTGCTAGGATATCGAGAATTCGATACGACAAAGACCCAAGAGATTCAGATACTATTCAGAGGGTTAGGGAAATCTATGAGAGGCAGTTTAAGAAGAAATCTAAATATGTGGGGAGAAACTCTCGTTTTAGAGTGCTTTAAACATCTCGTACCATCTCTTGTATAGAGGGATCATCTCTTTAGATACGCTAGGCTTACGCTCCCGAATTATCTCGACGAAGTCGCCCATGGTTATCGGTCTCAACCTACTCCCTTTGTTTTCCGCTTTTCCAGACTCAAAGAACTCTCGGACAACTTTTATCTGTGCAGATTGACAGATATCCCTGATATCGCTTCCAGAATAACCCTCTGTTATCAGCGCTAGCTCTGAAAGGTCTACCCCCTTAGCCAGCTTCAGCCGCGAAGTATATAGCTTGAACATCTGTAGACGGGCCTCGTAGTCTGGTAGGGGAACATAGATCCTCTTCTGAAACCTTCGTATGAAGGGCCAGTCGAGCTCCCATGGCTTGTTGGTCGACCCTATCACGTATAGATGAAGTCTTTTTCCTTTGTCCATTATCCCGTCCATCTCTTTCAGAAATTGATTTCTCACCCTGGTCTCTCCGCCGACCTCAGTCGAGTGTGTGGAAATCAGGGAGTCTAGTTCGTCGATGAAGATGATTACCGCTTTACCGTTTTTCACGTGCCTCTTAGCGGTATTAAAGAGCTTCGCAACGTTCTTTTCAGCTTCACCGAGCCATTTAGACATTATAGAGGCAGCATCGACCGATATGAACACAGCGTCTATCTCGTTAGCCACGGCTGCTGCCAAGAGAGTCTTCCCACATCCGGGTGGGCCGAAAAGGAGTATCCCCCTCGGCCATCCAAGCGGAAACAGGTCTGGACGCTTATAAGGATATATTATCGACTCTTTTATCGCTATCTTCGCGTGCTTTAATCCTACAACGTCGCTCCACCTTACGTTCGGCTTCTCTTTCAAGATTATATCGTCATCGGTCTTTATACTCACGTTATCAGCCGACGTCTCGTTTAACCTACCCTCACGTATTTCCTGCTGAAGAGAACCTTGAAGCACCTCTATCCGCGCTTTATATGCGTTGGCCCGCTGCAGATATACTTTGTTTAAGTCGTAGTCCGGGTTAAACTGCACGAGCTTCAAGAGCAGCTCTATAGCTTTCTGGTATGCGGAGATAGCCATCTCCTTGGAGCCCTGCTTATCATATTTTACGGCCTCAGAAGCATAGTATGTAGCAGCCTTCATCAACTCTTCTGTGGCGTTCATCGCTTCTTCACGTCTGTATCTTGATCTTCCCTTTCAAGTGAAGCGATTCGAGAGCTCTGAGAACATCTTTCGATAGGATTTTGAGCTCTGAAGCACATTTGTCTACGTCTATCTCACCCATATTCTTCTTTGCGTATCCTAGAACCCACTTCTCTATCAAGGGCGAGGGGTCGGGTTTAAAAGAGTCTTTGAGGACGTTGTGGAAAGCGTGGCTGCAGTCCTGCCCCTCGGCAGCCTTCCCCTCATACGTCGTCGATACAGGTATAGGCTCCACCTTTTTGATAGGTACAGGTTTAGGTTCAGGAACCTTTGGCGGTTCGGGTATAGTCGACATAAGCCTCTCTTCAGCCACCTTAACCGCGTCGTCTAATATGGTTTTCACTTCCTCGGTCTCTAACGTAGCTGTGGTGATGGGTGGATTCGAGCTTAACACAGTTTCAGACAACACTTCAGACACTACCTCATTCATCTCGGATAACTGAAGCGCCGCCTCCGGCATAACCTCCGAGAGTTCAGCCGCAACCTTCTGGGTTATATCTAGAACACCACCTAAATCTCTAGTTACCGCTTCGACCTCTTTAAGCATCTCTAGCCTTAAGATGACCCTCTCGATAGCTAAGTGTGCATTTTTAACCGTTTTAATGAGTTTCCTGAGTTCGGCTAACTCGCAAGCGTAGATCATCGCTCTTTTTTTGTTGCCTTTCCGGATCATTAACTCGCATTCGTCGAAGAGCTCTCTGTCTCTAGATGAGAGTCTACCTAAAATTGCTTTAAGGTAAGCGTATTGTTTGCCGAGCTCTTGAAGAGCGACCGAAATGGTTTGAGAAGCAGGCCTACGCCTGAATAGCTTAACCATGGTTACACCTCGTCGGGATGGCGGGGCTTTCTCCCCGCCGTCTCTAATTCAGGTTGAGGAAAGGGAGGAATTAGATTATCCGTACGGTTATAGAGGACTCCTCTCCGGTTTGAGGCTCTACCTTTTCTTCAACCTCCGGTTTCTCTTGTTCCATCGCTGTTTCTCTTTCCTCTAATCCTTCGGGTTGGGTTTCTTCAGCTTCTTTCTCGTAGAGTTCGGTATCCGTCGCTTTCTCTCCTAACAGCAGGTTCGATAGCCAGCTGCGCATCTTCTCTAGGTCTTCCCGCTCTTTCAAGGTGTTGTTTAGCTCGTTCACTATGTCCTTTATCGAGAGTTCGTAGATTTCATCCTTGATTTTTCCGATAGCATACTCGATCTCTAAGTTCGTCTTTGAGAGTTGAAGTCTTCTGAAGCGCTCATCACAGGCTTTTTCCAGTTTCTCGATCTCCTCTATAGTCTTCTCAGCCTCCATTTTGAGGTTTTCTTTTACCTTCTCGAACTCTTCATGGAACTCCTTATATGTTTCATGAGGAATCTTTCCTTCCTTCAGGAGGTTTTCGAGGACGCTGCACTTCTTCCAAATCAGGGGGATCTCGTCGCATAGAGTCGCCGTTTTCAGTTTTATCTCGGTTAACAATATCGGTTCGCCGTCTTCGTTTATCGTTATCTGTTCTCTTGGATATGAGGTGAATCTGCCTTTAGCTGATACCAAGACTTCTTTTATCTCGCTGTTCGGTGCCGTCGTAACAGCGATTACCTTACCTATTTCACGGTCATACTCGTCTTTCAGCATTTTTCCGATTATAGAAAAGAAGTCCTTATACACTTCGACCATTTAGGATCTGTACGCCTCCTAATAGTTGAATGAAGGTTCGCCTTCTCTCGTCGAGACTTTTGTAGCCGAAGTGAGGCCTGCCGGCAGTTCCGGAAACTTTTCTTTCATCTTCTGTTCGGCTACGGCGGCTGCTTCAGCCAAGATCTTTCTAGCGTCCTCGCTTACGCTTTCAAAGTTTAACGTCATTCCTGAAGTCTGTCCTGCTTCCACAATTATTTCGTTCAGCAAGTCTCCTACTTCACCTAGCTCTCTTTCAGCTGTAGGCATGATACCTGAAATTCCTTTCCTTATACTCTGTAATACGTTAGTCGCAGGCGCTAGCGTGACTGCTATGTCACCTAGCTCGGATACTGTTCGAAGTCTAAGGATTACTCTCTCTAAAGCTAGGCTTGAATGTATCATGAACTTCTCCATCTTCCGTATCTCTGCTAGCTCGTTCGCGAAAACGTTTGCTCGTTGTAGGTCGTGCTCGGTATACGCTTTCACTATCTTCTCGAATAGGGCCTTATCGCGTTCCGCTAGACGGTTGGCTGCTTCGTTTAGTTTCTGTATCTGTAGCTCTACACGTCTTATGGCTAGGCTGATCTTTGGCTTTAAAGGAGTTTGAGGACGGATGACGTCTCTTATCCCTCTCCTATTATCGTTAACCCATTTCTTAACAAATCCACTACTCGACATGTTTCACCCTCGCATAGAAAGAGAGGTTATATAGGTTATTTCTAGGTTGTTAATATGCTAGAATCTACGTTCCATATAGAAAGAGATATACAGAAAACCAGGATACTGTTAGAAAAGTTAAAAGATAAAATAAAAAACCTAGAAGATTGATCGAAATGATCTACAAGATCTTCGGAATTAAATTTTAAGATAGTTTACATT
>CAZVJZ010000035.1:0-11687 GCA_964627655.1 uncultured Candidatus Bathyarchaeia archaeon | reverse complement strand
GACTGAAAGCCCGAGCTCCTCACCCAGTCTTCGGATCTCGTCTTTCGTGAAACCTGTCTCCACCCATGGACTATAGACTCGATCTAATTCTTTTACGGCCTTAAACCCGGGTCTATGGCCGCTTAGATCTGAAAGGTTCGTTCCCTCGAACACTGTTCGAAACCCGAGCTTCTCTGCGACGGCCTTCAGTGTGGTAAGCAGTTCTCTTTTGCAGTAGTAGCATCTGTCCTCCGGGTTACGGACGAAATTTTCGTTTAAAAGTTCCTTCGTCTCCACGAGTATGTGTCTGACGCCTATCTCTTCCGCCACTCTTTTAGCTTCCTCTATCTCCTCTGACGGGTAAATGGGTGAAACAGCTGTGACAGCGACAGCCTTCTCCCCTAGAATCTTGCGACATACGGCGGTAAGCGTCGAGCTATCCACGCCTCCAGAGAAGGCTATGACCACTCCTTCCCTACCTTTCTCCCATATAAACTTCTTTAACCTCTCATACTTATCGGTCGGAATATTCATAATGCTCCTCCGAAACCTTATTTCGAGCCTGGTCTTCTATTATATGCATGACCTTTCTTAACGGTTTATTCGTCTTCTCAGCTACTCTTTTCGCATCCTCATACTCAGGCTTTATTTGTACGATTTTCCCCTCCATGTCTCGCGCTACCTTCACCTTTACAGGTTCGCTGTACCCGTTTATCGATAGATTAAACTGTACAGACTCCCTAGCTAGAATATACCTTTCGCATGGATACCAACGCACGCCTAAACTTCCAGATTCTTCTATCAGGAGTCTGGAGAGACGTTCAAGACTTTCTCTATCTGTGATCACTTTCAAGATCTGACCCGGCCTATTCTTCTTAGTTAACATTGGTATCACGCTTACGTCTCTAGCGCCGGCTTCTAGCAACTTTTCTATGGTGTACCCTATAACTTCTCCCGTCACGTCATCGACGTTCGTCTCTAAAACCACTATCTCGTCTTTGAAAAGGCTATATTTAACGGCTTCACCTAACACCACCCTAAGGACGTTTGGTACTTCCTTGAAGTCTTTAGTTCCAGCACCGTAACCGACCTTTAATGGTTTTATAGCGGGATAGAAAGAGGTAACCTCCTCGATCAGGTTCACGAGTAAAGCTACACCGGTTGGAGTCGAAAGCTCAGACTCGATAGGTCCCCCCTTCATCGGAAAACCCTTAGTCTTAAGAATTTCTAAAGTAGCTGGGGCGGGACTTGAGACGACGCCATGGGAGAACCTGAGTAATCCTCCACCAACGGCTACAGGCGTGGAATACACCTTCGACTTAAAGATATCTAGGTCTTCGAGGGCGACGGCGGATCCTACGATCTCGGCCGGCATATCTATCTCCCCAGCTTCATGTAGATGGAGGCTCTCCACACTCTCTCCGTGAAGCCTAGCCTCAACGCTTAATAGGGTGTTAAAGGTGTTCAAAGCGAATCCTCTAGCCTCGACCGTGAGGTTTAAGCTATTCAAGCATCTTTCGACCGCTTCTAATAGCTCACCTCCTCTCATCCTCCGCGTCTCCATAGCCTTAACATTCACCTTCTTGGCGCGTAAACCTCCCCGCATCACGTCCTTAACTTCCACTTCTAGACCTTTACATTCTATGAAGTCTTCGAGAGACTTTATTGCCTCCGTCACCTTAAAGACGTCTGCTCCAAGGTCTATGAGAGATCCGAGAAACATGTCTCCGGCTATCCCTGCAACTTGACAGTCCACAATAAAAACTTTACCATGAGCACTCATTTTCGACCTCACCGATAAAACGTTGTGCGTAGAAAATATTAGTTACGCTTCTGAGATATATGGGATTCGAGGTTGAGTGGGTTGAGGGATATTCTAAGGAAGTTTGCGGAAGGTAAGCTATCCATAGATGAGGCTGAGAGACTTTTAAAAGTATTAGCAATCGAGGAAGTAGGTAACCTCGCTAGGATAGACATCGGTAGAGAGTTCAGGAAAGGTATACCAGAGATAATATTAGGTGAAGGAAAGGCCCCTAAAGACTTGGTGGAGATAACCTTAAAGATGCTGAGTAGGAGTGGAAGAGCTATCGTTAGCAGGGTGACAGAAGAGCAGATAGAAGCCTTGAAGAACGCCCTCCCAGAAGACTCTATTCTACAGGTCCACGAGAAAGCCAGGATTGTAGTGGTTAAACGGAGAGGCTTCAAGGTTGAGAAGAGCGGCGGAAAAGTCGGAATCTTAGCCGCCGGAACCTCAGACATCCCGGTAGCCGAAGAGGCCAGAATAATAGTCGAAGAAACAGGCTGCGAAGCCATAACAGCATACGACGTCGGGGTAGCCGGAATACACCGTTTACTCTCACCATTAAAGAGGATGATCGATGAAGATGTAGAAGTCATCGTAGTGGTCGCTGGAAGGGAGGGAGCTCTACCATCCGTCGTAGCCGGTCTAGTAGACATACCCGTGATAGCGGTTCCCACCTCTATCGGATACGGTCTAGGAGGGAAGGGTGTAAGCGCATTGATCGCCATGCTTCAGTCATGCTCGCTCGGTCTGGCGGTCGTCAACATAGACGGTGGAATAGCCGCTGGCGCAGTTGCAGCCTTGATAGCCAACAGGGCCACAAGGTTCAAAAGAAAAGCTTAAAAGTGTTCTTGGAGCCATAACTAAAATTCTCTTAAGACTTCTTTAACGAAGACGTGGAAAGGAATGTTCGTCTTCTCGGCCAGGATCGAGAGTGCTTGAATCGAATCTATCTCCTCATGCCCCCTAAACAGGACCGTTATGAAGGCTTTTAATTCCTCCTCGTCCCACTCGACATGTTTCGCAAGCACCTTCAACACCTTCTCTCTCTCGAGTTTAAACTTAAACATTGTTTCCTCAGTCGGGAGTTTATCGACCTTCTCTTTTAACCTTCGGTAAAGCTGCAGCGTTAAACCCTTCCTTAAGACTTCGGCTGGAATCAAGTTTTTCACCGCTAGGTCTTCCACAGAAATCCATTTAGAACCGATCTTAACGTGTGTGATAGAATCTAAATAGAAGTCGTAGACTATAGATGAGTAATCTCCTACCTTTCTTTCCTTCATACTCAAAGCTAGTGAATGAATGGGGAAATTTAGGATTGTTCATGAAAATAATTAGGGTATAGAAAAAATTTTTTAGACCAGGTTTTTCGGGGCTCAACTTTTTAACGGTGTTGAACGTTAATTAACTTTGAAAGGTGGGCGTGGCTTTCTATGGTCGACGTTTGGATTCCGTACGGAAGAACAGAAGTCTGTGTTAGAATTCCAACCAGCAGGTATTTGGGGGAAATTAGACCCAAGAGAGCTGAGAAACCGTCTAACGTCGATGAGGAGGTAGCTAGAGGGTTAAAGGCTCCGATAGCCTCAGATAGTCTCAAAAAACTCTCTGAAGGCAAGAAGAGCGCCTCCATAGCGGTAGATCCCTCCATAAAGCCTGAGCTATGCGAAAGGATACTATTCCACCTTATAAGCGAACTCGTAGACTGCGGAGTCGAGAAGTCCAACATCTCAGTCATAGTTGGAAGCAGCTCAAGACCATTAAGAAAAGGCTTCCTTCAATCGTTTCGTGAGGACCTAAGGAAGATAATCTCGATTCACGATTGCCGTGATGAGAGCCATGAATACGTAGGGAGAACAAAGCATGGAACAGAACTCTACGTAAACAAAAGTTTCCTCAACTCAGATTTGAGGGTGGTCTTAAGCAAGGTTGCCTTACACCCCTTCGAGGGTTTCAGCGGCGGCAGAGAACTTATCCTGCCCGGCATTTCAGGAATAAAATCCATTAAGATGAACCGCGCCCTCCTCCTGAAAAGCGGTTCCCAGCCGGGGGTACTCGAAGGTAACCCGGTGCACGAGGATATGATGGAAGCTGCGGAGATGGTCGGCGTCGATTACTGCATAAACCTTTTCCTCGACGATAAAGGAGACCTCATTAAGGTATTTTCTGGAAGCCTGAAGAGTTCCTTCGAGAAGACTGTAGACTTAGTCAGGGATCATACGATCGTCACGATAAACGAGAGAGCAGACATAGTAGTTGTGGGGATGGGAGGATATCCGACAGATTCCAAGCTTAGTGATTTGATCTTTGCTTTACTGTATGCCTCTGGAGCAGTTAAACGAAAAGGTACGATCATCGCCGTAGCTGAGTGTACAGAAGGATATGGCGATGAAACGTTTTACAGATGGATGGTTAAGTTCGACGATTTAAAGGATGTCAGCAAGGCCATAAAAGCGGATTTCGAGTATGGAGGCGAGAAAGCATATTACCTACTGAAACTCAAGGGATCCTTAACCTTGAAGCTGGTCTCCGCGATACCAAGATTCTATTCTGAAAACGTATTTAGACTTAAGACTTACAGGGCAACGAACGAAGCGCTTAAAGAGACCCTCCGAGAAGCGGGTAGAGGAGCCAAAATCTCGGTTATACCTCAAGGTTTATCGACTCTCCCCGTCTTTAAGGGCGGATGAACAATCCGTAACCTAATTAAGAGAGACCGGAAACTAGATTTAATTATGGTGGATGAAGAGCAGGAGCTTCCGTCACTAGACTTAGTGAAGAGAGATTTCACTGTTAGGAGATTCCAGAGAGACGACCTATCTAAGGTCATGTACATCAACACGACATGCTTACCAGAAAACTATTCACCCTACTTCTTCATCAGTATCCATGAAAGGTTTCCAGAAACCTTTCTAGTCGCGGAGGATAACGAGGAGATAGTCGGGTACATCATGTGTAGGATAGAGATAGGCTTCTCGAACTTGAAGCGGCTTGAGTTGACCAGAAAAGGCCATATAGTCTCCATAGCCGTGCTGCCGGAGTACAGGAGAAAGGGGATCGGAAGTTCCCTGATCATGGATGCTATGAAAAAGATGGCCGACTATAACGCCACGGAATGCTACTTAGAAGTGAGGGTAAGCAACACTCCGGCGATAAGCCTCTACAGTAAACTAGGGTTCACCATAGTTAAGACCATGCGGGGATACTACGCCGACGGGGAAGACGCCTACGTGATGGCGAGGAAGCTCCCTATCTAACCCTCTAATTATGATGATAGCTTATTGTTTATCGATAGGGTCTTCGTCCACGTCTTCTGGAAGCTCGATGACCTCCGTAATCTTCCATGCTTCTACATCTTCCTCTGCTTTAAGAAGTCTGTGTAGCCCCCTAGTTTCGCCGACGGGCTTAACTACGTAAAAGAAGGGTTTCTCAGCCGATTTTGGGGGAGCGTGTCCGCCTCTGATATATGCGTGAACCTCCTTCCCGCTTCTATTCAGGATGCAGAATCTATCCCACCTTCTCTTCCAGATCGGGATAGTGAACCCCCTATCTTTCGCTTGTAGAAACCATTCCTGCATTCTATCAGAACTTATATATAGGTTAGGTTCCCTCTTTTTCGATCGCCTCTCTTATTTTCTTCAGTTCGGTGAGTATCTGGAGGATTAGGTTTCTTAGAGTGGTCGGTTCAGCCTCCGCCTCGACGGCGATCGGTTTAATCCCTCTAACCAGATTCGTGATGAAATCCTTTATCTCCTCGAAGTTCTTTACACCGAGGATCGAGAGCTCAGCTACCCTTCCGCCTCCACCCGTCCCGCTGTAACCTGCCGTCTGAACCCTAACTGTGCCTAGACCGAAACGTCTAGACAGTGGACCTTGTATAACGTCTATGTTCGTAATGCGGTTGTATGGAACTACGCTCTTACGCTTCCACCATACGCCTCTCTCGGCGATTATCTCGTCTTCCGTGAATAGGTAAGAGATCGACGAGCAGTATCTACGGATCCAGAAGGCTACAAACCCAACTACGGAGAAGAAAGGCGTAAGGAGGGAAATTGTAACTATAATTGCTTTGATGAGCCGTAGATAGAGGAAGGCTGCGACGATCGAAGGAACGATTGTCGATCCAAATACGATTACTGCTGGAATAAACAGATAACTGTAGTATAAGGCTCTAAGATCTGGGTGAGGTCTAACCTCTTCGCCTACCTTCATCTGATCTCCCTTTTCAGAATCGAAATTAGTCAGAGACGACTATACATTTAGGATATTTAAGTTTTTTATAGACTATGAGTTAAAGCGATAATCGACACCCCTATATAACGGTAATACTCAAACCAGTGCGGAAGGTCATCTTCCCGCTTTGAAGCGAACCTTATCCGTAAACCGTTTATTAATCCGGAATACCGCTGTCTACTTCAAGAGGTTGGGTTAAAGGAGGGGGAAGACTTGACGGACTTGAGTGGAGGAAGTCCTCCTAAGGCTTTGGTTCTCTTCTCCGGCGGTCTGGACAGCATGTTAGCGGTTAAACTCATGCTTGAGCAAGGGTTGGATTTGGAGGCGGTTAACTTCACGACCCCCTTCTATACATGCGATTATTCCTTGATCGATAGGTTTAGCGAAGAGTTGAGAATAAAGGTTCATAAGGTCTTCTTGGGAGAGGAGTTTCTTAGAATTGTGGAGAACCCTCGTTACGGTTATGGAAGCCAGATGAACCCTTGCATCGATTGCAGAATACTTATGTTCCGGAAGGCTAAGGAGTTAGCGGATAAGATAGGGGCAGAATTCCTCGTTACGGGTGAAGTCCTCGACGAGAGACCTTTCTCACAGAGAAGGGAGGCTATGCTCCTCATAGAGCGGGAATCTGGTCTGGAAGGAAAAGTTCTCAGACCTTTATCGGCTAAGCTCCTGCCTGAAAGCGAACCTGAGAAGAAAGGACTCGTAGATAGAAGTAGACTCTTAGCCATTCGTGGAAGGAGGAGAACCCCTCAAATGGCCCTCGCAAAGAAGCTAGGTTTAAGAGAGTATCCGAACCCGTCTGGAGGATGTTTACTCACAGACCCTCAGTTTGCTCGGAGGTTAAGGGATCACCTACAGCATGAGGGAAGGCTAACCTTGGACGATGCTGCGCTCCTGAAGGTAGGCCGCCACTTTAGGCTAGGTGAAGTTAAAGTCATAGTAGGAAGAAACAGGGAGGAGAACCTTACATTAGCGAGGGCTTCGGAGAAGACGGGGGTACCCTACTTGAAGGTTAAAGATTACAAGAGTCCGATCACGCTTTACTTGGGGGCGGAGAAGCCTGAGTTGGTCGAGAAGGCGGCCGCCATTACGGCGAGATACTCGGACGCCCCTAAGACAGGATTGGTTAAAGTCTGCGTGTATAAAGGGGGAGAAGAAGAGATTTTAGAGGTTAGGTCTATAGAAGAGCGGGAATTGGCAGCTTTGAGGGTCTAAAGTGAAGGAGTATGGAAGCCTTTTCAGACGATTTCCATGGCCGTGACGATGCACCGTTCGAATGGGAACTAATTTATAAACCGATAAGGACGTTATAAAATATTGATGAGTAAGTTGTACACTCCATGCGAGCTTGTTGTTAGATATCTCTTACCTATCTACAGGTCGCTGGTGGCAAAAGACCTTATCAAGAAGTATCACCTCACTCAAGTCAAAGCCGCGGAGAAGCTTGGAACCACGCAGGCGGCTATAAGCCAGTACATCCACTCGAAACGTGGTCTTAGAGGGGTTAAACATTTTGAAAAGATTCTACCGATGATCCAAGCCGCCGCGGCAAAGACTGCGGAGAGGCTAGCCTCTGGAGAGATAGAGGCGGAGGATGCTATGTCGGCTTTCTGTGAGCTCTGCATTTCTCTACGAGAAGAACTGAAGAACTTTAAATAAGCCTTTAAGTCTTGGAGAAGCTAAGCATGAACGCTAAGAAGAAACTTATGGAGGAGCTGATCGCCGAGGTCAACGTTTGCCGTAAATGCAGGCTTTGGAAACACGCTAAACATGCTGTGCCGGGTGAAGGGAACCTAGACGCTCAAGTCATGTTTATAGGTGAGGCTCCGGGATACTGGGAAGACTTGAAAGGTAGGCCTTTCGTCGGGGCAGCGGGGAGGCTTCTCGATGAACTGCTCTCGAACATCGGTCTCGAAAGGAGCGACGTTTATATCGGGAACGTGGTTAAGCATAGACCGCCGGGAAACAGAGATCCAAAGCCTGACGAGATAGAGGCTTGCACCCCCTACCTAGACAGGCAGATCAGGATAATCCAGCCTAAGATCATAGTTACCTTAGGAAGGCATTCGACCGGCTACATATTCTCTAAGGTGGGCCTCAACTTTCATGGTATAACGGGGGTTAGGGGGAGAGTATACTCGAAAAGCCTGTTCGGTATGCCTGTTCAGATACTACCCATGTTTCATCCTGCAGCTGCACTTTACAATCCTAATTATAAGGCTGCGCTTATAGAGGACTTTAAGAGGCTGAAGGATCTTCTAAGGTCACTTTAGCCTTTGACTTGAATTCTCGCTGACAGGTGTAGAGAAGGAAGTATGAGGGTTTCATTTTTCACTTTTAAGCTTCTCGAACTCCTTCTCGATCTCTTCTAAGCTCTCCTTCGCCGTTTCTACGAGCTTCTCAGCCTTTTCCAGAGCTTCTTTCGGTTTCTCTAAAACCTCAGCCTCCAACCTATATCTCTCAGCTTTATCTTCGTATCTGCGCTTCATCCTGTCAGATCTCCTCTTCTTGGCTTTCTCCTCATACTTCCTAGCTAACCTCTCGAAGTATCTCTTCTTACGTTCACGGTACTTCAACGTTTTATCGGCATATTTCTGGTAGAGCTTCTCGACCTGTTTGCTGTAGCTCTCTGCCTTCTCTAAGACTTCTCTCCTCTTTTCTACCTCCTCTTCAAGAAAAGTTTTCTTCGCTTCCTTGTCACATAACTTTGCTTCCTCTTTCTCCAGATGCTTGTTGGCTCTTTCACACTGCTCCTTGCTCAGATTCTTTCCTCCACATACTGGATGCATAACGTTATCCCGGTCTTCTACATGGTCTAAGCCGAGGTTGTGGCCGACTTCATGGGCTAACGTCTCGTACTTCTCCTCTGTAACCACCTTCTCGTCTAGGAAAATCACCCTTCCAGGCATGAATGCTACCCCTGCTTCCTCCCCAGCGGCCGCATCTTCATAGTCGCCGAACACAAAGACGTTAACGCACTTCTCTCCGAAATGTTTGTCGGCGACGTTTTCGCTTAGAAACTTTAATACGTCGATATCCTTCTTCTTTATCGTCTTAGGAAACTCTTTACGGAGTTCCTCTAAAGCTTTTAAAGCTTTATCTATGGCCTCTTTATCTTCCTTCTTCTCTACGTTTTCCAGAGCCCTTTTCAGCTCTTCTTTAGCTGTTTTTAATGCTTCCTCGACCGGCGATCCCTCCTTGAATTTATCCTTAACTTTCTCTAGAGGGGTTCCGTCGAGCTGACTAAGTTGATCCGACATCTTCCTCCATACGAAGGCTTTTCTTCTCTTTACGATTGGTTTAACGCTCTTCCCCTTGTCATGGGTTCTTAGTTTCCTGTCGTCGAATAGATTGCAGAGGTCGACTACGTAAATCGCCTTAGCGAACAGGAAAAACCAGTATTTCCCGAGCCGCCGTTGTATGCTAAGCTTCTCCTCTTCATAAGACGCCTTCTTAGGGTCTAACGCTTTAAGGAAAGGTTTGCCCTCCCCTTCTCTGCATGGTATAATCCTGATGCAGCACTGCTCCCATATCTTACTGGCCCCCCTGATCAGCCTCAGTATCTTCCTTTCTGCTTGGTCGGAGAGTTTTCCGAAAGCGTCTTTTCCATACTTGACCCCCTCAAGTAATCCCTTGTTACTTCCTCCACACTTATCGACTACGAAGAATCTTAGGCAGACGTATCTCCATCTCGGACACTTCCTAGGCTTCTCGATCTCTTCTAAGTCTTTAGGCATGATAAGCAGTGTCGGTGTAGGCTCCTCGTAGAAGGCGAAAGTTACGGCTGTCATGGTCAACGCTGCAGTCAAAAATCCAAGGATCACTGTGAGAGTCTGCCGCCACTCCAATATGTTCACAACGACAGTTACGAGACGGTTTTCATACACGGTTACCGGTGCTTCAGTCTCTATGTCTGCTATGATCAACCATGGGTGAGCCTCATAATCTACTCCTCTAGTATAGTCCATCTCAAACTTTATTTTGAGCCTCTCTCCCGGCTCGAGGGGAGGGCCTGAAAGAACCCAGTAGTCTGGATATTTGTCGACTCCGCTTGGTCCAGGCTCAGCCGTCCAGGCTCCTTTAGCGCTGGCGGCCTCGAGTTTAAACACCTTGAATATGTTTTCTCCTTCTTTGGTGATGGGTATATGGACGGTGAGCTTGGTGATAGGTTCACCGGATATCCTAGTGTAGGTTAGGGTGCCTTCGACCGTTAAGGGGAATATGTACTCGATAGAGAGCGTGATGATAAGGGCTACTAGGGCTAGAGCAGCTAGAAGGCCTGCCAGCTTAGAAACATTCAAACTTTCTCTACTCCTCACTTAAAAAGCGGGAGTTCCCCGCTTAAGGGGGACTTTTAAGTCGATCGTTAAGCTAACATCCGATTTAAAGTTACTATAAAGCGTTATTTAAGATTTCTCTGAGTCGTTCTCAAAGATAAGAAAGGATTCGTTGTCTAAGAAGATAAAAATCTTATGTTTATGAAGTTAGTTCGAAGATCGCCACTTCTCCGACTACGTCTATCCTGCTTCCTGGCATGAGGTGTCCGCCGTAACAGTGGTACTTCGAGTCTGAAACGGTGATGTGGGCGTGAACCTTCGTTTCACCATCTCTTTCGGTGATGTTGCCTATGCATGAAACTATTTCCAAAGGTTCTTCTATAGTCACCGGATGCATTTCAGGAGAATAGAACCCGAAGGTAGCCTTCTTCAAGGTGCCTATTACGAAGAAAACGCCATTCTTTATCCCTTCTTTCTTCACTAGCTCCTCTATAGACCCGATCAAATCTTCACCTCTAGATAACTTCGCGAAGATCACCCTACACACTTTAAATCCTTCATAGATCATCTTTCTACCACCGACCTTAAGCCTATTTTCCCCGATTTCACATTTATTTTTATTGATGTTTATTGTCCTTCGTAAAAGTCCCTTAAGTAATAGTCCAGACTACTATGAGAATGGATAGAAAGAGTCTTTAGGTAAAACTTTCGAGGATGCTCGAAGTCCTAGCTAATTCTGCTTAATAGACCTTTTAGTCGGTTTTATATAGTTCTGTGACTCGACTGAGCATTCTTCAGTTTTCAGAGAGTTTCTTTGAAGAGTTTTCAGTTTATGCTCGACTTCTCTGAAGGATTTCTCACTTATGGGTCAAACGTTTAAATAGCACCGTACAGAAAAACTTAAGAATTCTACCTTAGTTCAATTGGAACGCTTGGCTTGATAACGAGTTAATTCCGCCTTTCAATTCTACTTTAGTTCGATTGGAACAGGGAAAGATGAGGCGTCGAGGGAGCTGAGGAAGACCTTTCAATTCTACTTTAGTTCGATTGGAACGCATCCCAAGCGGTCGCCTAGAGTCGCCTGGGAAATCTCTTTCAATTCTACTTTAGTTCGATTGGAACTTGATTCTTTATCCGCCTGAACTGCTCGGGGTCTATCTTTCAATTCTACTTTAGTTCGATTGGAACTAATTCAAATCGACTCTTCAGATATAGGGTACGCGCCTTTCAATTCTACTTTAGTTCGATTGGAACTGCTAAATATGATTTTGATTTCTGGTTCAGGATTAGCTTTCAATTCTACTTTAGTTCGATTGGAACTTGCATCCCATACTCCAGAGATGGTAGTTATAATGCTTTCAATTCTACTTTAGTTCGATTGGAACCTTTCTGATGGT
>CAZVJZ010000034.1:0-12091 GCA_964627655.1 uncultured Candidatus Bathyarchaeia archaeon | reverse complement strand
TGGCTAAAGAAGTTAGGCCAAGGTCTATAGTCTACAATATAGAGCAAAGCGTCCCAGCAAGGGAACTTACGAGTTTAAGACTAATACTGCCGACGCAAGGAGTTCAATACGTCCTCCTAGATTTCCCGAAGAAAGGAAAACTGAGAGAGACCGGAATCTCGCTTCACAAGGGTAAAAACGGAAACCACTACCTGAAAGATGAAGACATAATCGATTTCGTTAAGAAGGAACTTGATAGAGACGACGTTATAGTATGCTCTTACTGGACGATCTAATCTTCTAGTTGAGGGGCTGATAACGTATCGAGCGGGTTCTTCCTTATGACGTGCTAGACGTGAAATGAAGAGGCTTTTGGATGCCGAGCTTCTAGCCCTCTGAGTCGACTATAACTTTTAAGTGCTGTTGAAAGCTACAATTTTGTTCTGAAAAACTTGTTAAGGGTGAATGGATGGATAGAGCTAAAGTCCTCATTACTGCACCGATCCATGAGGCTGGACTAACTTTACTTAAGGATGCGGCGGATGTACGTATAGCGTCTCCAGAACGAGCTCTTATCAAAGAGAACCTCATAGAGGAGGTAAGGAATATAGACGCGCTTATAGTTACAAGATCTAGAGAGCCTGTAGACGAAGACGTGATTAAAGAAGGAAAAAGATTAAAGATCATAGCGAGACATGGATCCGGCTACGAGAACGTAGACATAAAGGCTGCTACGAGACGTGGTATCTTTGTAACCCATGCTCCGGTAAACGCGGAGACGGCCGCCGACCTAGCTATGGGTATGATAATCTGCTTACTCAGGAGGATACATGAAGGGGATAAGCTGGTTAAGAGTGGAGAGTGGTATAGAAGCCGTCGATTGGGTCATCCTTTGATCGGATTCGATGTTTACGGTAAGATCCTTGGCATAATCGGGTTGGGTAGGATCGGAGCTGCTGTGGCTAAACGTGCCAGAGGCTTCGATATGAAGATCCTATATTATGACGTTGTAAGAAAGAGGGAATATGAAGAGAAACTCGGAGTCGAGTACCGTGAGTTAGACGACCTGCTGAGAGAGTCAGATATAGTCTCCATCCATGTTCCACTAAGTAAGAGGACTGAAAACCTAATTTCAGAGCGTGAACTTAAACTTATGAAGAAGACGGCGTATCTCATAAACACGTCTAGAGGCAGGGTCGTAGATCAAGACGGGCTGTATAGAGCGTTGAGCGAGAACTGGATTGCGGGAGCTGCGTTAGACGTCTTCAGAGAGGAGCCTTTACCACCAGACGACCCGATGGCGAAGTTAAAAAACGTTTTACTAACCCCTCATATGGGAGGCGCAACCGTAGATTGCAGGAGAAGGACTTCCATAACAGTGGCTAAGGACGTGATAAGAGCGTTGCGTGGCGAAGTACCTAAACATCTAATCAACCCAGAAGTATTAAAGACACGGAAGAAAAGTTAAACCTTTAAAATTACTTTTCCTTAACAGTCGGAGCTTTATTTCAGCAAACTAACTTTAAAGGTAGGGAGAACTGGAATTAAAAGTAAGGCGTTCATTAAAGTCGATTTTCTAAAGATAAAGCACGCTGGGGGAAGAACTATGACGCTCCAACAGTAATCTTAAGCCGCGAGCAAGTTTAACAGGTTTAACTTCATGAAAAGTATGCAGAACGAGACTAATGGAGATGCCGAAAGAAGAACTCGTGTAAATAGAATGATAACCGCTATCTTATCTCCCTTAAATCTATATACAGAAAGACAGTAGCCAGTAAGCGATCCTACTACAATATCGATCAACACGGCAACTGTAGCAACGATGAACGTGTTTCGAAGATAAAGTTAGATAAGCCCTAATATGCTAGGAGTAGTAACTTTTAGCGTATTTATTTTTCATCGCTTCTACGTGGATAAACGTTAATCTCGTATATGTCTGACCTTCTGTTATTAAATACTCCAAGGGTTTTTCGCGCGTAAATTACCCGGTCCATACTAACTTTAGCTTCGATTATTCCTTCTTTCTCTCCTGCGTCACATAAGGTTATGCCCATAGGATCCACTATCATACTTCTTCCTGTATAGACGTTACCCACTTGAGTCGCGCCTACGACATACATGGAGTTTTCGATCGCTCTCGCCTTAAGAAGCACCTGCCAGTGTTCTTCTTTTAACACACCATACACCCACGCAGCTGGAACTAAGAGGATTTCACATCCTCTAAGGGCTAAGATCCTTGCGAGCTCGGGGAAACGTATGTCGTAGCAGATAATAGTGCTTACTTTGCCTAATCCTTCGATATCTATTACATCCGGAATTTTATCACCGTAGCTAAACTTATTCGATTCTTTAAAACCGAAAGCGTCGAAGAGATGAATTTTCCTATAAACGTTTAAAATACCTTCTGGAGAAACTAGACATACTGAGTTGTAGACCTTACCTTTAAACTTCTCTATGAAGCCAAAGGCGACGTATAGGTCTGTATCCCTGGCTTTTCTTTCGACTTCTCGTATAAAAGGACCGTCTATCTCTTCCGCCTGCTCAGATATTTTGTCCACAGCCATTCTACCCACATATAGAGAAGTAAATTCTGGAAAGAGGATAAGCCTTGCTTCTTCCTTTCTCGCTAGATCGATAAATTTCAGCACTTTTTCTAGGTTAGCTCTCTTATTTTCAGAAGCTCTTATTTGAGCTGCGGCGATTACGCCGTTAGCATGAGAAGACATAACAAATCTTTCTAGCATACATACCATTATTTATTTTTTCCTTTTATAGAGGCTCATCAATTGTTCGAAGTTCCCTTCGTTAAGTATATAGCTGTAGCAGAGATTGCTCTCAAAGTTTATTCTCCGGCAGCTTGATATCGTAAAACTTTTCCATCTAACAAGTTTTAGTATATTATTGAAATATTAAAAAGATAATTGCGCTGCCAGAAGAAGTTGTTTCACGCTCTATGAATCGGCTTAATCTGGCACATACAGTTTCTTCCATACTCGTATCCTTTTTCAAACGCTGTTAAGTTCAGTTGTTCGGTTCCTCTAGGAACGTTCCGCCTGATCGATTCCTTCACGGCTTCTACGTCCAGTAAGCCCGTTATCGCGGTGAATGCGCCTATCATAACAACGTTTGCCACTATCTTTTTCCCGAGGTTCTCAGCGATTTTAGTCGCCGGAATTTCGAACACTCGAGCTTTTAAGTCTCTTTTCTGATATGGAACCATATCGGGATCGACTAGAAGTATACCTCCATCTTTTAAGGTGTCGACATACTCGTTATAGGCGTCTTGAGATAGGATGATCAATATCTCTGGTTTCTCGACCTTTGGAAAGTCTATTTCACCATCCGCGATTATAACCTCGGACTTACATCGTCCTCCTCTGGACTCGGGTCCATAGGATTGGGATTGGATGGCGTTCTTACCGCCGTAGATGCACGCTGCCATAGCTAACATTAAACCGGTTCTAACTATTCCTTGACCACCGAAACCGGCTATAAGAATCTCGGTTCGCACGGTTTAACCTCCTCCTTTTATAACCTCCTGAACTTGAGAAGTCAATTTTTGGAGTAGCTCGCCGTAGGTCGGCTTCTCCATATCTACGAACTCGCCTACGACTATTCTATTCGAGGAGAGCTCGGCCTTCGAGGGATCGCATCCATGCCTTATCACGGAGACTCGTTCATACCACCTCATCTCATCGACAGCCCTCCCAAACTTGTTATATCTCCCATACAACGTGGGACAAGCCGCAACGACCTCGATAAACTTGAAACCCTTCTTCTGCAAGGCCTTCTTAATCGAGTTTGTCAGCCTTCGAACATGCAGGGTGGTCCATCTGGCTACAAAGACCGCGCCGGCAGAGGCCGCCAAATATACGAGGTTAAACGGGTGCTCTATATTGCCGTAAGGAGTGGTCGTCGTGAAGGCTTTTAGGGGAGTTGTGGGTCCGACTTGCCCTCCGGTCATACCATAGTTGAAGTTGTTGACGCATATCACCGTCAGGTCGACGTTCCTACGCGCAGCGTGGATAAAGTGGTTTCCGCCTATGGCGAACAGGTCTCCGTCGCCGCTTATGACCACGACCTCCAGTTCCGGGTTTGCTAGCTTGATTCCCGTCGCTAGAGCTAAGGCTCTACCGTGCGTCGTGTGGAAGGAGTCGGAGTTTATGTAGCCTGCTATGCGGCCTGTGCAACCGATCCCGGAAACGACGACTAGCTTATCCATATCGACTTTAAGTTCGTCCAAGGCTCTAACGAAACAGTTTAGCAGTATTCCGATTCCGCATCCTTCACACCATATATGCGGAAACCTCTCCCACCGAAGATACTTAGAGAGCGGATGAGTTTTCTCTTTCGCCTTCATCTCTTCACAGCCTCCTTTATGACGTCTAAGACCTCTGTAGGACTGGGGGGGATCCCGCCAAGCTTCGGCATAAAATGAACCCTTGTTTCTCCAGCGGCACGCTCGACCTCATGGACTATCTGACCATAATTCATTTCTGGAACAACTATCCCCCTTACACGGGCAGCAAGCTCTTTCACTTCTCTTTCTGGGAAAGGCCAAACGGTTATAAGCCGTAATAAACCCGCTTTTATACCGGTTTCCCTAGCTTTTTTAACGGCGCTTAACGCCGACCGTGAGCATATTCCATAGGCGATTACGGCCACTTCAGCGTCCTCCAACATAAATTCTTCCAGCCTGACTATCTTCTCAGAGTTTTTCCTTATCTTCTCGCAGAGGCGGGTTACCAAGTTATACTCGACCTCTGGATCGTCTGTTTTAGGGTACCCTTTCTCGTCGTGCGTCAAGCCTGTTACGTGAACGCGGTATCCTTCCCCGAAAAGCGCCATCGGAGGAACCAGGTCCTCGTCAGCTTTAAAGGGGAGATACTGGCTTGGTGGAACACCCGGTTTTTTGCGGTTAACTACTTTAATCTCATCGGCCGGTGGGATCACGACACGCTCCCGTAAGTGAGCCACGTATCCATCTGCCAACAGGAACGTCGGAACACGATAAACCTCTGCTAGGTTGAAGCATTCAACCGTTAGATCGAACATTTCTTGAACAGAAGCAGGCGCCAAGGCGATTATCTCATAGTCCCCATGTGAACCCCATCTTGCCTGCATAACGTCTTGCTGCGCACCCTCAGTCGGCTGACCTGTACTCGGCCCACCACGCATTATGTTCACGATCACACATGGCGTTTCGGTCATCACTGCTAGGCCTATATTCTCCTGCATGAGGCTGAAGCCGGGACCAGAGGTAGCGGTCATAGCTTTCACTCCGGCCCAGCTTGCACCGATGACTGTTGCTATCGAAGCAAGCTCGTCCTCCATCTGAACATAGATCCCGTTAACTTCCGGCAGTCTTTTGGACATTCTTTCCGCTATCTCTGTCGCCGGGGTGATCGGGTAGCCTGCGAAAAAGCGGCATCCGGCCGCTAGGGCACCTTCCGCACATGCGACGTCTCCCTGCATAAAGTGAGTTCCTGTTAACACCTCTCTTTCAGCGATCACCCTGCTTCCTCCTCTTCGAGGTAGACTGCGAAGTCCGGACAGATTCTTTCGCATAGACCGCAGCCGACGCATAAGTCTTCGTCCTTCATCTTAGGAGGGTGAACCCCCTTAGCGTTCAGTTTCTCCGAGAGCTCTAGGGCACCGACCGGACAGAACTCTATACAGAATGTACAACCTTTACAGAAGTCTTCTATTATGTTCCACTTCACCCTTGCGATCTTTCTCCTCTTCACTATAGGATTCTCTAACCTACTTACGCTCATGTCATAACCACCTGATCCGCTTCTCCTAATTGCATAAGCCTGATAACCTGGGTTTGGGAGAGGTCCATCGCAAATCTTACGGGGCAGGAGCCGCTGCATAAACCGCATTGATAACGAGATAAAACGTCTACGCCGCTTATGCTTTTCACCTTCTCGGCGACTCCATTTATACCACTTAAACCCTATCTTCCAGATTTAAATTGTAGTATGGGCTTATATATAAAATTTAACATTTGTAGGAAATGCTTATATATTAATCAAATATTTGTAAAGCTGAAGGCATATTGAACGTTGGAGCCGGGATATTCAGTGAAACTGTTCGAATATGAAGCTAAAGAGATACTCGGCTGTTATGGTATTAAGGCTCCTAAAGGTGGGCTGGCAAAGACCCCTGATGAGGCATTTAAGGTTGCAACGAAGATAAACCCACCTTATGCGATCAAAGCTCAACTGTTGGTGTCAGGCAGAGGGAAGGCTGGAGGCATACTCTTTGCAGACTCCCCTCTAGAAGTAAAAGAGAAGGCGGCTAGACTCCTAGACTCCGAGATTAAAGGCAGCAAAGTTAAGAGCGTTTGGATCGAGGAGAAGATCGCGATCAAAAAGGAGGTTTACTTTGGGATTACCGTCGACCGTGCTCAGCGTAGCTACGTGGCGATAGCTTCATCGGAAGGCGGGATTGATATAGAGGAGGTAGCAGCGACTACACCGGAGAAAGTAACGAGGTTTCTGGTCGACCCGATTCAGGGTTTCCGCCCATATCACGCAAGGCAGATCGCAAAGGAAGTCGGATATAAAGGGAGACGGATGCTCGAACTGGCAGCGGTCTTCCATAAAATTTATAGGGCAGCCATGGACTACGACGCTGAACTTATAGAAACCAATCCCTTAGCGGAAACGATGGAAGGAACCTTCATAGCTGTAGACGCAAGACTCATAATCGACGACAACGCACTTTATAGACACCCAGAGTTTCAGAGAAGACTTGTAGAAGACTTCTCTGAACTCACACGTGAAGAGATAGAGGCTAGAAAATCCGGGTTAGCATATGTGAAGATGGATGGAAACATAGGGGTCGTCGGAAACGGGGCAGGACTTGTAATGGCGACCTTAGACCTGATACAACTCTACGGAGGAAAGCCAGCAGATTTCCTCGATGTAGGTGGAGGAGCCTCCTCCGACAAGGTCGAGAAAGCCTTAAACATAGTTCTCTCAGACCCTAACGTGGAGGTAGCGTTCATCAACATCCTTGGAGGAATAACCAGATGCGACCAAGTCGCAAGAGGAATAGTGGAAGCGAGACGTAACTTGAAATTTAGGAAGCCAATCGTGATTCGGTTGGTTGGAACAAACGAGGATGAGGGAAAACGCATATTAACCGAGGAGGGAATCCAAGTCTTCGAAAGCATGGAGGAAGCCGCTAAGAAAGCCGTAGAAATAGCTGAGAAGGGTGGTCAACCATGACCTTCATCCTCAACGAAGACACAAGGATAATCGTTCAAGGCATAACCGGGACTCAAGGGTCATTCCACACCAAGCTTATGCTGGATTACGGGTCTAAGATAGTTGCGGGAGTCACTCCCGGAAAAGGTGGGGGAAACGTGCATGGAGTTCCCGTCTACGACACGGTGAAGGAAGCCCTGAAAGAGCATGAAGTAGACGCCTCCATAATCTTCGTTCCCGCCCCCTTCGCAGCGGACGCCGCCCTCGAAGCCATCGAAAACGGAATAAAGACTGTCGTAATCGTAACAGAGCATGTACCGGTGAAGGACACCGTAGAGATAATCGCTAGAGCTAGAAGGGAGGAAGTAACGGTCGTGGGACCGAACACTCCTGGTATAATAACCCCTGGAAGGTGTAAGTTAGGGATAATGCCGTCCCACATGTTTAGACCAGGCGTGGTTGGAATAGCCTCTAGAAGCGGAACACTCACCTATGAAATAGCGGAAGGAATCACAAAGACTGGTTTAGGTCAGTCTACCTGTGTAGGTTTGGGAGGAGACCCCGTGATAGGTTTAAACTTCGTTGAAGCGTTAGAGGAGTTCTTGGAGGACCCTCAGACAAAAGCCGTAGCCCTAATCGGAGAGATAGGGGGAAACTTAGAAGAGTTGGCTGCCGAGTTCATTGCGGACAGGGGATATCCGAAGCCTGTCGTGGCTTTCATAGCTGGAAGAACAGCGCCGCAAGGCAAACGTATGGGACACGCCGGAGCAATAATCACCGGTAGAACAGGCACGGCGCAGAGCAAGGTAGAGGCGTTCAAAAAAGCAGGTGTGAAGGTGGCCGAAAAACCCGGCGACGTCGCAAGGATACTTGTGGAAAAACTTAGAGGATAGGAGATTTCTGTCTCGACCGTTTAAACTTCCTCAGATGGAGGCTGTTTGATCAATCCTTCACGCATCAACAGTTGAGCGGACTCCCTCGCATTCCTTATGATTCTTAAAGCACGTTCCCAGAGCTCCTGTCTACTGAGCTTAACCCTTGCAACTCCCTCCTCGATGGACTTTAAAGCGCATGCCACAGCCTCACGGGGGTATATCTCCCACTCATCCATCTTAGGTACGATATAATGTTCGCTTAGACCCCTCTCTTCAGCGAACTTAGCGAGCTCTTCAGCCGCTGCAACGCACATGTCGTCGGTGACGGTTTTTGCCCTAACATCTAAGACACCGCGGAATATCCCTGGAAAGCCAAGCGAATTGTTTATTTGATTCTCGAAATCAGACCTTCCGGTAGCGACTATCTTTGCTCCAGCTTCCTTCGCCTCCCAAGGCCAGATCTCTGGAACAGGGTTTGCGCAGGCGAAGACTATGGCGTCATCGGCCATCGTTGAAACCCACTCCTTCTTTATGGTCCCTGGACCAGGCTTAGAAGCTGCTATAACAGCGTCTACCCCCTCGAAGGCCTCTGATAAATCTCCTATTCTTCCTTCACCGTTTGTTTTAACCGCTAAGTCGTATTTCCACGGGTTTTCCTCCTTCATCTTTTCGATGTCCCCTCTTGAGGGGTGTAGTATGCCTTTAGAGTCGACCATTATGATGTTTTTCGGAGGGATCCCCCAACGCATGAGAACGTAGGCTGTACGGACGTTCGCTGCCCCCGCACCTACCAGGGTTATTAGGCTTTCCCCGGGTTTCTTACCTACTATCTTAAAGGCGTTTATCAGTCCCGCCAGTATGACGGTTGCTGTTCCTTGCTGGTCGTCATGCCAGACCGGGATCTGCAGTTTCTCCCTAGCCTTTTCGAGTATATAGAAGCATTTAGGCTTCGCTATATCCTCCAAGTTTATTCCCCCGAACGACGGTTCGAGTAGTTCACATGTCCTAACGATTTCGTCTGGATCCTTCGTCTTCAGGCATATCGGAAAAGCGTCCACCCCTCCAAGATACTTGAAAAGCAGGGCTTTCCCCTCCATTACCGGCATGGCGGCCTCCGGCCCGATGTCTCCTAGGCCTAGAACACGGGTTCCGTCGCTCACCACAGCAACGTAGTTCCATCTGTTAGTGTAATGGAAGGAGAGTTCAGGGTCTTCCTTTATCTTTCTGCAAGGTGCGGCGACCCCAGGCGTATACCATACGGCGAAGTCGTAGGAACCCCTGATGACGCACTTCGGCATGACTTGAACCTTCCCTTCGTAAAAGGGGTGATACCTCAAGGCGAGCTTAGCCGGTTTCTTAGCCTTAGCTAGAAGATCCTCCACAGTTACCTTTCTGCCCATAAAAACCTACCTCTCTTCACCCTTTAGGATAATCCTATTATGGAGTATGCCTTCTTTAGGTTTACTTCCACCTGCTTCTTTATGTTGTCGTAGAAGTTTTCTCCGTTCGAGTCTATCACCACGGTGAGGGGACCGAACCTCTTTACTCGCATAACCCACAAAGCCTCTGGAACCCCGAGGTCTAGCCATTCAACCTTCTCGACCTCTTCCACGCTCTCGGCGGCTAGGGCCCCGGCTCCTCCGGTGAATATCGTGTATACAGCCCCAAACTTTTTGCATGCTTCAGCCGTTTTCGAGCCCATCCCCCCCTTCCCTATTATAACCCTAACTCCAGTCTTCTCTATGAACTCCGCCTCATACATTTCTAGCCTGGCGCTTGTAGTAGGGCCTGCCGACAATACCTTCCATTCGTCTCCTTCCCGTTTAACTACGGGTCCTACGTGATAAAGGGCCATTCCTGAGAAGCTAACCGGTAGAGGCTTACCATTGTTTAGGTACTCTAAGGCTCTTCTATGCCCTGCGTCTCTTAGGCTCAGGACGGTGCCTGATATGAAGAGTATGTCGCCTACTTTGAGTATCCTTACCTGCTCCTCGCTTATAGGGGTCGTGAGGTGGTATTCCGCCATTCTCATTCACCCTCCACGTTTAGGAACCTATGGGTTAGAAACTCTATCTTATCTTTCGTGACCCTTAGAGTAGAGGTTCTTAAAGCCCAACAGTTAACGATTACCCCTACAGCCAATGATGCTGGATGCCTGTGGGCTATCTCTATATGCGCATCTAAAGCCGTTGTGCAGCCTCCGACGCCGTGAGGACCCCAACCCAAAGCGTTTACGGCTCTAAGCAGTTTATCCTCTAGCTCCGCTACCTCCGGTCTAGGATGCCTCTCACCTATTCGACGGAGAAGAGCTTTTTTAGCAAGCTTCATGGCGATATCTCCGGTAGGCCCTAAACCTACCCCAACGATTACTGGGGGACAGGGCTTTGCCCCAGCCTCGAATACATCGTCTATAGCGAGCTTCAAGGCTCCCTTCACCCCTAGGCCTGGAGGTATGGTCTTAGCTAAGCTTGGTCCTTCGCTGCCTCCACCCTTCAGCATCACCGTTATCTCAGCCTCCTCGCTTTCTGGGATTATTTCCCACTCTATCCAAGGGATACCTTCACCCGTATTGTCTCCACTGTTCTTGCCTGTAATCACGTCTACGGCGTTCGGCCTTAACGGTGTAGAGGCCGTAGCCTTTACTGTCGCTTCTTTAATTATAGCAGGTAATTCACCTAGCATCGGGAAGTCTTCTCCCGCTTTTATGTAGTAAAGTAAGGTTCCTGTATCTTGGCATAGCGGCCTCATTTCTTCCTCGGCTATTTTCACGTTATCTAGAATCGATCTTAACACGCTCTTTGCGACCGTTCTTTCCTCTCTTTCGTACGCTCTCCTTAAAGCCTCCTTAACGTCGTCCGCCAGATATATGGCTGCAGCGGAAACCATCATCGCAATCTTATCTCTCAAAACCTCTCTAGAGATCATGAGTGAAGATTTTCTTTCAAAGCTTTAAAAACTTATGATTATAGAGGCCGAGGAAAGATAGACGAAAGTACGATAGGAAGCTTTGAAACGGTCGGTTGGAAAACGATCGTTTAAACCGTACATAAGATATTATTTAGTTTCGTCGATTTAACAATCGATGAGTGAACATGCCTAAATTCGAAGTAGACAAAAGACTGGTTGGTTCACCTATCTGTCCTGAAGAAGATGCCTCTAAGTATACAAATGAATTGAGAGAACTAGCCAACGAGAATAGAATCCGGATGATAAAGCTTTTGATGCTACGTGAAATGTGCGTCTGTGAGCTAATGGTAGCTTTAAGCCTGACATAACCCACGACGTCCCATCATCTCAACATACTAGAAAGGGAAGGGGCTTATCAGGAAGAGAAAGGAAGGAAAGTGGAGATACTATCCTATTACTAATCTAATCAGAAATTATAGGATTAATTAAAATGGGGAGTCCTGATTGAAAGGGTACAGCAGAGAAACAGAGCGTTAACGTGGAAGCCGCTTAAAAAATCTGGAGACTATTAGGGGACAACAATCAGCTCTTAAAAGCTCATTAAAGGGTTTCTGGATCTACTACCGCTAATCCATATATTCCGTCGACCGGGAAACCTTGAATCTTAGAGAATACTTCGCGGATAGCGTCGGCGTTTTTAGCGTTCCATTCACAGTATATCTTAACTATCTTTCCTTCATCGTTCAGTTGAACCCAGCTGCTAACCCAGTAAGCGTCCGCTGTGAGGTTGCTTTTCACGGCTTTGCCCATGTAGGCAGCCTCCTCCACGGTTACCGGAGCCGGTAGAGTGTGAACGGCTAAGAACTTTGCCATACTTTTTCACCTCCTCACTTTGAATACGGCTAAAACCCCTAAGCCCCCACGACAACGTCAGAGAGAACAAAGAAGACTGTAGCTTTATACTATCTTTAGCCGCATCGAATATAACACTATCGGTGCAGAAGACCTCGCAAACCTGTTTAGTGAGATATGGAAGGCCGGAGAGAATCGGTACACGTTTCAGCTTTGGTGGGGCCGCCCGGATTTGAACCGGGGTCACGAGAGCCCGAGTCT
>CAZVJZ010000033.1:7116-12132 GCA_964627655.1 uncultured Candidatus Bathyarchaeia archaeon | reverse complement strand
ACTCATGCCCGTGCGATATGAGTTAACATCCACTACCTTAAGGAATTTACTAGAAGCCCTAGACGAGGCCTTAGAAACGGAGAAGTTGATCGCTCACAGGAAACCTAGAGAAGTTCTGCCGCCTCCTCCGGAATTCCTGCCGCCGCTAGACCGGTTTTTACTCGAAATAGAGCAGAACATGGACTTGATCTTCAACGAACTTCTAGAGTACTCGCTTAGAGGTGAGGTCGCATCGTTCGATAAGCTCGTTAAGGGACTTAGCAGGGTAGAAGCGATAAAAATCTTCATAGTCCTACTCTTCCTGGCTCAGAGGGGAAAGATAACTCTCTGGCAAGACCCACGATCGGAGACACTGTACATAACGGTTTCAAAAACTTTAGAAGAAGAGGCTTAAAATGCCCAAGAGAAGTAGGGATGAACGTGAAAGGGAAGCCATGAAGCTCATCGAGGCAGCGCTATACGTGTCGGGTAGACCCTTAGACTTGAAGACCCTTGGCTCAGTGTCAGGTTTAAGGTCGAAGAGAACGCTGAGCAAGCTCGTCAAGCAGCTTAAGGAGAACTACGCAAGTAGAGGGTCCGCCATCGAGGTCGTCGAACTTGAAGACGGACGCTTCGTGATGCAGCTTAAAACAGAGTATACAGGTAAAGTCCGGAGGCTCGCCGTGAGGCCTCTACTTACGACAGGTCCTCTAAAGACCCTTTCATACATAGCTTTCAGGCAACCTGTTTCTCAATCCCAGGTTGTGGCAGTCCGAGGTACTCATGCATATGCACACATAAAGGAGCTAGAGAGGATGGGGTTGATCCAGCGGAGAAAGGAGGGAAGAGAGAGCATACTAACGACCACCGAGTTCTTCTCAGACTACTTCGGTTTAAGCCGCCATCTACCTACGCTTAAAGAGCAGTTGAAGAAGATACTTTTCAGTCGGGAAGACCCTAAGTTAACCTCATAGCCTCGGCGACGACCTCGGTTAAGTCGAGTACTTCGACTTGCCCGCCGACCTCAGAGAGGTTCACCACACAGGAAGGGCAAGCTGTAACGACTTTCCTAGCTCCTACAGACTGAACCTCAGCCAGCTTTTTTAACGCAAGGCTTCTTGAGATTTCAGGCTCGACTATTCGGGTTACCCTGTTTCCACCACAACATTTGGCTAAGGCTCTGTTCTTCGGGATCTCGATGAAGAGGTTTCCGAAGATCTCTTTAACGATTCTTCTTGGAGGTTCATATATTCCTGCCTGCCTCCCTAGCTCGCAGGGGTCGTGGTAGGTTACCTTCTCCCTATCTTTAATCTTGAAGCCCTTTAGGTCTAGTCTCTCCTCGATAAGCTGCGAAATATGGTAAACCTTGAAGCCGAGGTCTCCTATAAGCTTCGGATACTCCTGAGCAAACATCCTGTAGCATCCTGCGCAAGAAGTAACTAGGATCTTCGCCTTTAAGTTGCGTATGGCCTCAACGTTGTGTTCGACTATATCTTTTAGGTGGTCGAGTTTCCCGGATAATAGGAGGGGGTTCCCGCAACACCATTCCTCCTCACCGATCAGGGTCCAGTCTAAACCCATCTTGTCCAATATCTTTGAGGTCGAGAAAGCTATGTTCACCCCTCTACTCGAAAGGGAGGTTACACACCCCGGAAAGTAGACGACGTCGGCTTTCCTGTTAACGGAGACCTCGTTAGGCAGGTTCATGAGGTCAAGCCACTTAAGTCTAGAGGCGTTTGGAAGGCCGTATAGGTTATGTTTCTCCACGATTTTTTCTTCAAGGTCGTCTAGCTCACGTGGATAGAAGCCTGAATCGACGAGAAACTTCCTGCAGGCTTTTATCGCATCTATCGTCCTAACTCCGGGCGGGCATCGCCATAGACAGTATCCACACAAGACACACTTGTAGATCCTGTCTGCGACATACTCGTTTACTTCCAACTCCTTATCGATAAGCCCCTTTATCAGGAGCATCCTACCCCTAGGGCTTCCAGACTCCCACCCCACAAACTCGTAGGTGGGGCAGAGGGACTTACAGAAACCGCAGCGCATACAACGTTGAACGTCTTCACTATAGCTCTCGAGATCGTACATACCCATGATTCACCTTCCTTTTTACGGTCCTCCTTTACCTTTACCAGGATTTAAGATGAGTTTTGGGTCGAAGAATCTTTTAAGGCCCCTCATCAATTCCACGGTGGATGGATGCTCTAAGGCTACATACTTAGCTCTCGTCAACCCTATACCATGCTCGGCCGTAACGCTTCCACCCAGCGGGAGGACGACGTCCTCATACAGGATGTCTATAGCTCTAAACAGCGCCTCACGCTGCTCCTTTTCTCTCTCGTCGAAAACGAACGTTGGATGCATGTTTCCGTCTCCGATATGCCCGAAGTTGCCTAAATCGAATCCTTCGACACCGATATCCTTCGGGATCTTCTCGACTTTAACGGCGGCATCTGGAAGCTTCGTTAAGGGCACCGTACAGTCCTCCATGGCTGTGGAGGGTCTCAGCCTAGACAACGCCGGCAAAGCAGCCTTCCTAGCCTTGATCAAGTTTTCACGGTACTCCAAGTCTAAGGTTTTATCGACGAACTCAGGTTTCTCCGTCTTACAGATGGAGACCGCCTTCTCCAAGAGGGGTTCTACAGCTTCTTTCCGTTCACCCAGGTCTAATAGAAGAAAATTACCTTCAGGAATTCCTTTGATTCCGGCGTAATCGAAGGAGGCGGATGTAGTCCTTCTATCCATGAACTCGAGCATCTCTGGAACTATTCCGCTTAGTCTGACCTTCGTGGCTGCACGAACAAGCTTATCCACAGAGTCGAAGATGAATATCGCCGTTCCAACGCTCTCTGGAACGGGGACTACCTTCAATCCTACCTTCGTCACTACGCCTAGAGAGCCTTCAGAGCCTACGAAAAGCCGTGTTAGATCGTAGTCTGAAACAGACTTAAGGGTCTTCGACCCCGTGTAGATCACTTTACCGTTAGCCAACACTACTTCAAGCCATAGAACGTAGTTTCTCGTCGGACCATACTTCATCGTCCTGTTTCCTGAGGCGTTTGTGTTAACCATTCCACCTATCGTACATATCGGGCTGCTGGCCGGATCAGGCGGAAAGAAGAACCCATACTCTCTCAACTTCTCGTTAAGGACGTCGCAGACCACGCCAGGCTGAACGATAGCTATCTGGTTCTCCACGTCTATAAGTTCGACCTTGTTCATCGAGGACATGTCTAGGACTATTCCACCGTATACGGGTAGGGGTAAGCCGGCTGCGCTAGTCCCGGAACCCCTTGGAGTAACGGGTATACGGTCTTCGTTAGCAACCTTCAATATTTCAGATACTTGATCAGAGCTCTCCGGCCGTACCACAACGTCTGGTCTATACCTAAAGATCGTGGAGTCCCTAGAGTAGCAGTATAGCTCTTCAGGCCTAACGCTCACGTTTTCTGATCCTACTATATCCTCTAGGATCCTCACGTGCGAGTCCTTCACAGACCCGTACCTCGACATTCAGATACCTTCCACATTTCAATGGACGTTAATCTTAAAGTTCTTTCATCGACTAAGAAAAAGGATTGAAGGCCACGGTCTAATTGCAGGGTTTTCTGGAGTGATAAAAAGAGGGTTGTTAGGTTTTCAGAGCCTTTTTAAGGGCTTTAACGTTCTCCATCCACTGCTCGTCCCCTTCGGTCCAAGGCGTAGCTACAAGCGAAAGCCTCACCGCATCCACCGGTTCTCCATAGAAGGCTGAGCCGGCAACCGTCACTATCCCATATCTATCGATGAGTTCCTCGGCGAATTTGGAGCCGTCTACGCCTCCAGTCTTTAGGAGTACGTAGAGTGCCCCGAATGCGTCTTTAGGCAGGATCAACGGCAGATCCTCCTCGATCAGCACGGTTAACCTTTCAGCCAGTACCTCACAGAGCCATTCATGCGAAACCGGGTTATCCAAGAACATTCGTAGGGCGCCTTCGCATAGGATGAATGAAGGTGTCGGGCTGCTCAGGTTGTCTCTACCGATCAGCGAATCCATTATCCCTATCCAGTGCGAAGAGGCGGTAGCGAAGCCGAACCTTAAACCGGCCATCAAACAGGTCTTCGAGACGCTCGAGAGGATGCACATGTTCTCGTAATACTTCTGAACGGTCTTCTTGAATTCCTCCTGCTTTTCTTTTAGGAAGCTTTTATCGAACACTGCCTTCTTAGAGGTCAGCTTAAGGATTGTGAAAATGTAAGGAGCATCCCAGATTAATCCGCCGTTCGATTCATACATCCTCTTAGCTATATACTCGAAGTCTGAGGTTGAAGTGTAGCCTGAAGGATTGTTAGGCATGCTTATATAGAATACTGAGCCTTCAGACAGTTTACTTTCAAAGTCGTCCCTATCGATCGAGAGGTCTTCTTTAGCCTTGACCCTCACCTCCTCGCATCTCTGAAACTTGATCAGGGTCGAAACCACAGGGTAGTCCCATCGGTACATGAGAACCCGGGTTTCAGGCTTGAGAGAGCGTAGGGAGGCTGAAAGCGCCTGCTGACCACCAGTCGTCGCTATCACCCGGTCTAAATCCGTGTCTTTAAGGGGTACCCCATGAACCTCCCGGAAGTATCTTATAATCTGCTTCTTAACCGAAGCGGTTCCGCTTGCAGGCGAATAAGACAACGCTGCAGGGTTTGGGTAATAAGCCTTCAGTAAACCTTGCTTAACGGCTTCGGCGACTAGGCTTAAACTTCGGTTAAGTCCCTCCTTCACCTTGATGTCTAGCTTATCGAATAGTCCTAGGTTGTATGGTAACGCACCGACGTTGCCGCTGCTGAAGTCTATCACCGGTAAACCCTTCTCTCTCCTCTCGCTCGCCCTAGCTATGACCAGCGATATAGCAGATTTTGGTGGTAGAGGAAGCAAAAAGTTTTTGGAAGCAGACTTGACCATAACCGATCTCCTCCACAAACAAATAGGAGTGTTTCTCCATAATAAATTAACTGTAGAAGCGCAGCTTAATGTGTTTAAATTACACTAAACCCTCAGAC
>CAZVJZ010000033.1:0-7106 GCA_964627655.1 uncultured Candidatus Bathyarchaeia archaeon | reverse complement strand
GCTCTAGCTGGAAGGCGTCACCGTTTTTCTGAACAGCGTGGATGTATACTAGGTAGTAGAAACCCGGGTTGAGCTCCGCTATCTTACCTTCTACACTCTGCGTGTCTGAGTCTGTGTCTCCAACGTTGGCGACCTTAAAGTAGTAGCCTGGATAGGTTATTCCGCTGATAGTGACTTGGATAGGGTGAAAGGCTTCGACCATCCATCCATGCCTCATAGCTTCAGCCGATCCTTCAGCTACATGAAATCGGATACTATAGGAGCTGGTTACGGCGAACAGTGGAGAGTGCTTTAAAGTTTGTAGGATCTGCTTTCCCACAGTCTCTGCGTAGGGACCTGTTAACACATTATCCCCTATTCTAACTTGAACTATCTGCTGGAAATCTGGAGTCACCCACAAGGAAGCCACGGTCTCTTCGCTTTCTTCTTCCGAATACGTTAACTCTAACTTTATCACCTGCTGCCCCTTCAAAGTCTCTTTAGTCGCAGTATATTCGAACGAGGATATCTGTGTTTCACCGGTAGTAGAGTTGGAAGACTTCATAACGATCTTCGCATGTTTATATTTCTCTACCATCCCCTCAAACGTTAGCGAAGTACCCTCTACGGTTTCCTCTGTAAGCTTAGGGCTAGGCGCTGGAGAAGGAGGCTGAGTCGAAGTAGGTGTCGGAGTGGAAGCAGGCGAAGACGTAACGGGTGAAGGAGTAATAGTAGGCACAGACATAGGAGTCGAGGCAGGAGTGGAAGTCGGAGCTACGGTAGGTATCGGAGTAGACGTAGGTGTTAGGCGTGTAGCATAATAGGCGGCTCCAGCAACCGCTGCTGCGATGACCACGCATATTACGGCGACAACGACTCTCGAAACAGCCGATTTAAACTTCAAAGTTTCTTCATTCCTACGGGTTTAAGCGTTGTGGAGGTGAGAAAGACTTTACCCCATATAAATCTTTACATCATATTTCCACTAGGGTCTCCAGCCCTCAGAAACAGAAGCAAAAGAATAAAAGTTAAGTTTATATTGGTTACTTCATATTTTCCAGTAAATGTAAAGTTAGAAGAAGCTGGAGACTACCCGGTTGTCTGTTTGGCATGGAGACCTAGAGAAAAGAAAACCTACAGGCGGTAAGAAGAGGTCCTATAGGAAGAAACGGAAGTTCGAGATGGGCTCCTTCCCTACAGAGACTTTACTCGGTGAAGAAAAGAGGAAGGTCGACAGGGTTAGAGGGGGAAACGTTAAAGTAAGACTACTGAGTACCGAGGTGGTTAACCTCTCAGACCCGAAGACGGGTAGGACCGAAAGAACGAAGATACTTCGAGTCCTCGAGAACCCGGCTAACATAGACTATGACAGGCGTGGAGTTTTGACTAAGGGGACCATAGTCGAAACACCATTAGGAAAAGCCAAGATAACCTCTAGACCAGGCCAAAACGGGGTGGTAAACGCAGTATTACTTCATTAAAGATTTTAGAGGAAGACTATGAAGAGGATTAACGGACTGGTAATATGGCCTGCATACATAGACTCGAACAAAACAAGGTCTCAGGGTCGCAGGGTTCCTAAAAGACTGGCTGTGAAATCCCCTAGACTAGACGAGATAGCTAAGGCTGCAAGAGATTTAGGGTTTAACCCTAAGGTGTACCCTGAGAAAGCGTATCCTAAAGCCCCCTACGAAAAAAGCGGTGTAGTCGTAGTTACTGGCAAGGCGAAGAAAACAGACCTTCTCAAGAAGCTTGCTGCTAGAATCTCGGAGGCACGTTAGGCTAGAGGAGCACCATAACAAGGGTCGACCAAACTTTGCCGAATTAAAGCGTGAAGCGTTTTTAACACTATAGGACTTAATAGGCCTTATCGGCCGAGAAACAGTAGAGAAAGGTTTAAATAAAATCGAAACCTTTTTTTGAATAAATTTTGTGAGGACTCGAGTTGTATAAGCTAGGCCGGGTACTTCACGTCAGTTCTAGCGGTAGATTGATAGTTAGAGGGGAAACTAAACCTAATTTAGGGGATAAAGTCACAAACGATAAAGGAAGACTTATAGGGGTAGTTTTCGACGTATTCGGACCGACAGACGCTCCATACGTCTCTGTGAAAACGGAAGTAGATAAGCCTCATCGCCTCGTAAATAGAACCCTTTACGCCTCTCGGCGTAGGAGAAGAGGTAGAAGATGAGGCGAAAGGAGAGAGACCTTAAAAGACACAGGATTAACGTATGCCCAGAATGCGGCAGCTCAAACTTAATGAGAGACTACGAGAACGCTGAGATAGTATGCATGGATTGCGGGTTCGTCATAGAATCGAAGATAGCGGATCAAGGTCCTGAATGGAGAGCGTTCGACGACGAGCAGAGAGCTAAAAGGGCGAGGGCTGGAGCCCCTGTAACCTACACGATACACGATAAAGGCTTATCCACGATGATCGACTGGCACGACACAGACTTCTATGGAAAGAAGTTCACTCCAGGGCAGAAGGCTCAGATCTACAGGTTGAGAAAATGGCAGAGGAGGATAAGGGTCTCCGACGCCACGGAGAGGAACCTAGCATACGCTTTATCAGAGATATCTAAAGTGGCTAATGCTTTAAACCTGCCAAAGAACATAGTGGAGACGGCCTCGCTGATCTACAGGAAGGCCGTTAAGGAGCACCTCATAAGGGGGAGGTCCATACAAGGGGTCACGGCAGCAGCCATATACATGTCCTGCAGACAGTGTGGTTTAGCTAGAACCTTAGACGAGATAGCTAAAGCCGCAAACATCAATAAGAAGGAGGTTGGAAGGAGCTATCGGTTCCTTGTGAAGGAGCTCAACTACTTTATACCGCCTGTGAAACCTGGAAACTACATCTCTAAACTCTCTAACAGGTTGACCATGGAAGGTAAGGCTGAAGAGATAGCCCACAAGATAATCTCTATGGCGAGAAAACTTAAGTTAACTTCGGGGAGAGGGCCGACGGGAATAGCTGCCGCCGCAAGCTATATAGCCTCCGTCTTAACGGGTGAGAGGAGAACTCAGAGGGAGATAGCCGAGATAGCTCAGGTAACAGAAGTGACTATTAGAAACAGATATAAAGAGCTGATCGAAAAACTGCTTTTCGAGATAGCCTTGTAACATCTTCGATTAAAGCAGATATCTGAAACGCGGGGAGAGAGATGCGAGCTGTAGTCTTCGACTTAGACGGCACCTTAGTGGAGTCTCCCACAGACATTAAGGGAATGAAAGAGTCGTTGATAGAGTACGCCGTTAGCTTAGGGTTAGATAAGGAAACTCTATCTACTGAACACACTACGGTAGACATCGTGGAGAGGATCTATAACTATCTAGTTCAAAACGGCTTTTCTAGAGGCTATATCGAAAGGTCTTTGAGAAGATTGAACGAAACGATGGATCGTTTTGAGATAGAAAGCGTGGGGTCTGTTAAAGCTGTGGAGGATGCTAGGGAGACCCTCCAAGAGATTAAAAGTTTAGGTTTAAAGATAGGCGTCCTAACCAGAAGCTGCGAAACTTACTGTGAAAAGGCACTCGAACTCACCGGGATGCGTGGATTGGTCGACGCTATAGAGCCGAGGAGAGACCTCCTTACAGCTAAACCGAACCCTGTTTCACTTCTCAACCTATGCTCAAAGATGGGAGTTAAACCTAAAGACGTCGTCTTTTTCGGTGACCACACGCTAGATCTGGAGTGCGCATCGAAGGTTGGAGTCCCCTTCATAGGGATTTCGAATAAGCCAGAAAAGATAAGAAGCCTTAGAGAGAAGGGATGTAAGCGGATATTAAGAAAAATAAGTGAGGTAACGCAGGTTATAAAGGAAGGGTTACATGCATTCTAGAACTTCAGACATCCTCTCTATAGCTTTTCTTAGATTCTCGATCGAGTTCGCGTATGACATGCGTATGTAGCCTTCACCGTACTCGCCGAAGGATGTTCCAGGCAGAACGGCTACACCGGCTTTTGCGAGCAGAAGGTCTGAAAGGTCTTTACAGCTTACGCCTAGTTCCTTGACGTTCGGGAAGACGTAGAAGGCTCCTCTAGGCTTCTTGCATGATATGCCGTCTATCCTGTTTAGTCCAGAGACTATCACGTCTCTCCTCCTCTTAAACTCGCTGACCATACTGTGGACCTTGTCTTGGGGGCCTTTAAGGGCCTCTATTCCAGCCATCTGTATGAAAGCGCAGGTACACGAGTTCGAGTTCACCATCAACCGTGTTATCTTCTCTGCTAGATCCTTTCTCATCACACCGTAACCTATCCTCCATCCTGTCATAGCATAAGTCTTCGAGAAACCGTCTAGAATGATCGTTTTGTCCTTCATGTCCCCGATCGACGCTATACTCTCGTGGCTACCCTCATATACGATCTGGCAGTAAACCTCATCTGAAAGGATCACTAAGTCGTCTCTTCCTTTGACGGCGTCCGCTATAGTTTCTAGGTCCTCTCTCTCCAACATTCCACCGGTAGGGTTGTGGGGAGAATTCAGGATTATCATCTTAGTTCGGTCTGTAAGTCCTTCAACTATGTCTTTCGGGTCTATCCGGAAGTCTATCTCCTCCCTCAGCGGGATAGGTACAGGCTTCCCTCCCACAAACTCTACCACAGAACGGTAGATCGGGAATCCAGGGTCCGGATACATCACCTCTTCTCCAGCGTCGACGCAAGCCAAGACGCTGAAAAATATAATGGGCTTAGCTCCTGGTGTAACTACTACCTCTTCCGGGTCGACGTCTATCCCCCTACTCTGAGAGATATATTCGGCTATCGCCTCCCTTAACTCCAAGACTCCTGCCGCAGGCACATAGTGGGTGTAGCCTTCCTTGAGGGCCTTTATAGCGGCCTCCTTGATGTTTTCTGGAGTATCGAAGTCAGGCTCACCTATTTCGAGATGTATTATCTCGCGGCCCTCTCGCTCTAAAGCTTTAGCCTTAGCTAGGACCTCGAAGGCTGTCTCCGTTCCTAGTCGACTCATCCTCTCGGCGAAGACAGACAAAAGGCGGCACCCATTCTCGGATATCGTCTGTTAGACCGAAGATAAGTAGACCTATGAGCTTAGGGGTCTAACTTTGAGTACTTCCTTATTTACCAGGTTTGGCGGAACCTTTCCTTGTAGCACACTCACTAGGTTTTCGGCCGCCATCACGGCCATCTTAACCCTAGTCTCTGTGCTGGCGCTTGCTATATGCGGCGCTACCACTATGTTGTCGAGTTTAAGTAGCGGGTTATCTGGAGGCGTAGGCTCCTTTTCATGAACGTCTAAGGCAGCCCCCTTTATCCAACCTTCGGTGAGTGCTTTGTATAGCGCTTTCTCGTCCACTACGGGTCCTCTGGAAGTGTTTATCAGGTAAGCGGACTTCTTCATGGTCTTAAACGCTTCCTCGTTGAAGAGGTGGTGTGTGTTAGGCGTTAACGGAACGTGGATCGATATGAAGTCTGCTTCCTTCAGTAGGTTCTTGAAGTCACGATACTCTATTCCTAACTTCTCTTCCAGCTCCTTATTCCTGTACACGTCATAGTATATCACACGCATGTTAAACCCTTTGGCTCTCCTAGCGACCGCTGAGCCTATTCTTCCCAGCCCGATTATGCCTAAAGTCTTTCCGTACACGTCGCTGCCTAGGAACATGGTTAAGCTCCACGGTATAGTCCACTTTCCGCTTCTAACGAACTTATCGGCTTCGACTATTCTTCTGGCGATGGCCATTAGCAGAGTCCATGCGAAATCGGCTGTAGTTTCGGTTAAGACGCCAGGAGTGTTCGTAACGTAGATTCCCTTCTCAGTAGCCGCTTCGACGTCTATGTTGTCGTATCCCACGGCTACCTGACTTATAACCTTCAGGTTTTTACCTGTGTCCATAACTTCACGGTCGATCTTCTCTGTCAGAAGACAACACAGCCCATCCACATCCTTAACTTCATCTAATAGAACATCTCTTGGCGGAGGATAATCCTTATCCCAAAACCTTACGTCCGCCACAGACTCTAGGATCTCCATCGCTTGGTCGAAGAGTCTTCTCGTGCAATACACTTTAGGTCTGGAAGCAGCTCCCGACATACCTTCACACCAGAATCTAATAAATCCGAATCGATATTTAACGTTTAATAAACAATTCGTATCATAAATGGTCGGGCGGGCAGGACTCTCACGGGTTTAAAGCCCGTTTTGAACCTGCGACGCTCCGGTTTCTGTACGCTTGGTAGGCTGAGCGGCGCTCACCCCAAGCGAACGCCTACAGCCTCTCCGTCGACCAGACCTCTGGCCGACTCGGAAGCTCTACCAAGCTGAGCTACCGCCCGACCTAATTTTCATCATTGTAAAAATTTTATTTATGCCTTTCGTTTGTTATGAAAACGTTTTATCTTTAGATGAAGCATTAAGCTATATGGGCCCGTAGCCTAGCCTGGATCAGGGCGTCGAGCAGACTGTGCACGCAAGCCTTCGGAGCCGGAGGTCAGGGGTTCGAATCCCCTCGGGCCCGCCATCTGTAGCGGGCGGGTACCTCTTAACTTTTCAAAATTTAGGTTCTTTTTGTTTTTGAGGCTTTATTTTAGGCCTTTAAGTCTTTTGAAGGCTTTTTCGCTCTTTCATCTTTGAGTTTGGAGTATTCTACGGTGAGTAGAGGGCGTCTGAGTCCAAAAGGTCCGACGATCTCTACAGGTTTTTTAGAGACAGCTAGTGCGCCTACAAACGCCCCCTATCGCTGCCTGATAATACGTGAATCTCATCATTCCCGGCTTGATGGAGGAGATCAGTAGTAGAGCCGAAACTGTAAGTAGCCTCTTAAGGTCTAGTTTCTCGTTTCCGTTAAATTACATCCTCCAGACAATCTATGCTTTTACCTTACTCGCGCCTGCGGAGGAACTTTTATTCAGAGGCTTCATTCAAGGCAAGCTGCAAAAGTGGATGAACATCTATTCGGCTATCATCATTCAATCTACCCTATTCGGGCTTGCCCATGGAATCCCCGTATACGTTATGGGGCTATCTATCATTCACTGTGCAGGCTACGGGTTGATCGGATTTTTTGGAGGGATACTTTTAGGAGTCGCTTTCTATAAAACGGGCAACAGTATCGTTGCTCCTTGGATTGCTCATGCAATCTCAGATTCTCCCTTAGCA
>CAZVJZ010000032.1:10606-12696 GCA_964627655.1 uncultured Candidatus Bathyarchaeia archaeon | reverse complement strand
GACGAATGTCGTAGTGGAGGTACCACGAAAAACTTTTCAGATTCTATGAACCATCACCAATACGCAAGAACCGATGAAATTTCCTAAAGGGGAATTTAATGAAAAATATAAAGAATATTCATAATAACTGGTTATGCACAGGCTGTGGTACCTGCGCAGGAATATGTCCTACTTCAGCGATTAAAATGATAATAGATCATAAAGGAGTTTATGCTCCCTATGTAGATGAATCGCTGTGTATTGATTGTGGTTTATGCCTAAAGGTATGTCCAGGTCATCTAGTTGATTTCATGAATATTAACTCCTATGTGTTCTCAAAACTCCCTACGCATCCAGAAATTGGTAACTTCAAGAACACATATGTAGCTTATTCCACAAATGATAATATACGTAAAGCTGGGCAAAGTGGAGGAGTTGTTTCGGCTTTATTAATTTATGCGCTTGAAAATGATATTATTGATGGTGCGGTCGTTACTAAAATGTCCCTTGACAATCCTTTGAGACCGGAAACCTTCATTGCAAGGTCAAAAGAAGATGTCTTGGATGCTTCTGGATCGAAGTACTGTCCTGTACCTGCAAACGAGATCTTGAGTGAACTTGTAAAATTAGATGGTAGGTTTGCTTTTGTTGGAATCCCCTGTCAAATACATGGTCTTCGTAAAGTAGAACAACTTTTCCCCAACCTTAGAGAAAAGATCATTCTTCATATAGGTATTTTTTGCGACAGAACCCTGAATTTTCATTTTCAAGATTATATCCTACGTTCGATCGGTCGCGGAAAGAGGGGATTGATCGATTTTATATATAGGAGCAAAGAATGGCGTGGTTGGCCTGGGGACATTAAGATAAAGTTCAAAGATGGTGAAGAGAGAAACATTTCCCGTCATTATCGCATAAATGCAAAAATTTTCTTCACGCCTTGGCGATGCAATTTGTGTTTTGACAAGCTTAATGAGTTGGCGGATCTGTCTATTGGTGATGCGTGGTTGCCAGAGTACGCTAGCTGTGATAAAGGCATCTCCATGATCATAACCAGAACGAAGATCGCCGACGATTTTATAAAGAAGTTGAATGCCAAAGGGGTACTTAAACTCATTCAGATCACACCCGATAAAGTAATTATGGCTCAAAAGCCACAGTTAAAGAAAATCCTCTTGAATAACTATTTTCGAATACAGAGAGCCTCCGGAAAAAATTTACCTAAATACAGTGTTTCGTTCATTGCAAATCTGGGTGTCGTTTCTAGGATACTTACTCTACTAGTCACTTTCATCGATTATCTGATCTATAGACTTTCGTGTTTAAAGGTCATTCGCAAATTGATCCTAAGTTGTCCTATGCTCCTTCCCTTTCAAGTCATCTCAGTTGTTAGGAATGGACTCATTGAGTATCTATATTCAAAGGTAGAGGTAGCTCGGTTTTCGCGCTCATCGACCAGATCGAGGTGAAAAGGGGAAGGCGTCCTCGGACGGAGGCCATCATGATGTTTGAAGTGGCATTGATCCTCTTAGATCTAATTCTCCTAGTTGTATCGCTACTCCGCAGGATGAAGAAGACCCTAAAGTGATTAAGGATATCATAAAACCGCCCTATAAGCACGAACCAAGACAAAACCCTGATTGAGAAAGAACCATCATCTCCCCATCCTTAGGATCGCATGAAGGGGGTTTCACCCGTATGAAGGGGTCATCTCCTCCCTACGATTACCCTGCCTGAGGGAGGATAGTCTGGATCTCCAATCCCTCCGCCAGGTACTTCTTGAGCTCCATCACGTGGATGATCTTGGGGTCGGGCCTCTTGGGTCTGTAGGCATTTACTTGAGGGGCTCCACGCCCAGCTCTCTGCAGATGACCCTTGCGATAGCCTCCTCCTCTTCGTAGCCCTCTACCTCCTCATAATGGGCATAATGATAATCTAAAAGGCACTCAAAAAACCAAAGAAAGAAATGTAAAAACCAAACTCTTCGCACTAGGACTTACAGGCGGATTTTTTGACGCAATAGAAGGAGGCGATGGGACCAATAGTAACATCCACATTAGTTGCAAGTGGGCACAAACCTAGATTCACAATAGGCTCAGTAAACCTCGCAG
>CAZVJZ010000032.1:1367-10596 GCA_964627655.1 uncultured Candidatus Bathyarchaeia archaeon | reverse complement strand
ACCTCGCAGAGTTCTGCGTAACAACAACAGAAGTCGCAGCCTTCCTCAAAATGATCGGATTAGTACAATGGCAGATAATCATAGGCTTAATCATTGGAGGAGTCATAGCAGCACCCCTATCAGCATATATATGCAAGAGGCTACCCTCAAAAACCTTAATGATAATTGTTGGAACCCTAATCATTGCCCTAAGCATAAGAACAATATATCAAACTCTAATATAATAAGAAAATTAAAAACATCTATCAAAATACTAGAAGATAATAAAATTTAAAAAATATCAACTCCCTTAAGGCCTTATAACAACTTCTATCGAGGAATAATAGAGAATGTAACAAAATTCCATAGGTTCTTAAATAATTGACCTAAGCATCTCGAGATAAGTCTCAGGAGTACCTATATCAATCCTTCTCTCTGGATGCTCTAATTTCAGGGCATAGACCCTACATCCATTCTCTAGGGCTATATTGAGGGCATCGGTAAGTTGTATCTCTCCTTTTTCATCTGGGTTGACGTCCTCAATCGCATCATATATAATAGGTTTGAATAGGTATATTGCAACAATCGCGAGATTTGTTGGGGGGACCTTTGGCTTTTCAATTATTTTAGAGACACTAAATAGGTTTGGCTTTATCTCCTCCCCGATGATCACACCATAGCGTCTTGGGTCCTTCACCCCTTCAACGAAGAAGCAGATATCCGCAGAGTACTCCTCAAAGACCCCCTTAATTCTCTCGATGTGACTGTTCTTGAGAGAAACAATCAGGTCATCTCCAGCATGCATCAAGAAGGATTCATCCTTTGTGAAGGTCTTTGCCCTGTAGACAGCATCCCCAAACCCCAAGGGCTCAGGCTGATTTATTAACACGATCGTTGAATCGTTAATTTTCTTATAAAAGGCCTCAAGTCCCTCAGCCTCTTTGATCTTTTTCCTAGCCCTAAGGTATCTCACAAAGTCATAGTCTGGCGTGAAGTGATCCTCTATAGCTCTCTTCCCTCTCCCAACAATAAAGCAGAACTCTCTGAACCCCGCGTCATAAAGTTGCTCGAAGATCTCCTGTATCATCGGCTTAAAGATCATCCTCCCATTAGAATCCCTAATAAAGATAGGGAGCATCTCCTTCGGTAGCTCCTTGGTCACAGGGAGTAGGCGCGTCCCCAAACCAGCAGCAGGGATAACGACCTTACGTATCATCTATTTCCAATCATAATTTATATCTTAATTAAAATTTCACTATTACTAATAAACGCGAAAAAGGAAGTAAACAGAAATGTCTATAGCCAAGTATATGCTCCAAAGGAAGGCGAGAGTTTCGTTGAAGAAGAGATTAAGATTGACCATAAAGTGATATAGGAGGCTGATGAGTTGAGCAAGCCCGACTTGTCATTCATGGGACTGGGATACGTAGGCCTCACGACAGCCGCCTGCCTAGCATCAAGGGGTTTCAAAGTAATAGGGTTCGACGTGGACTATAAGAAAGTAGAGGCCACCAATAGGGCTGTATGCCCAATATACTAGCCTAAACTAGAAGAGCTTCTAAGTAAAGCCGTCTCTAAGGGCTTTCTTAGGGCGACAATGGACTTCAGGGAGGCTGTGCTGGGAAGCGATGTCACCTTCATAACGGTTGGAACCCCCACCCTCGAGACGGGTGAAATAGACCTTAAGTACGTTAGAGAAGCGTCAAGGATGATAGGCGAGGCTCTCTTGGAGAAGGATAGATGGCACCTCGTTGTCGTCAAGAGCACGGTCACGCCTGGAACCACAGAGGGCCTCATCAAAGAAGTCATAGAGGAACATTCTGGAAAAAAAGTTGCCCAGAGGATTTCGGGTTATGCACAAATCCGGAGTTCCTAAGGGAGGGGGCAGCAGTTGAAGACACGTTCCACCCGGACAGAATAATCATAGGCGAGGTCGATGAGAGGTCCGGAAACTTTCTCGAAGCACTATACAGGAGCTTCCACAGAGACGACATACCGCCGATCCTAAGGACAACCCCAGTAAACGCGGAGCTGATAAAATACGCTAACAACACCTTCCTCGCCATGAAGGTCAGCTTCATAAACATGATAGCCAACATATGCCAAAAACTTCCAAAAGCAGATGTTGAAGAAGTTGCCAAAGGCATAGGGATAGACAAACGTATAAGCCCACTCTTCCTCAAGGCCGGAGCCGGTTGGGGCGGCTCCTGCTGGCCTAAAGACTTGGCAGCTCTGAGGGCATATGCTCAGAAGCTGAATGTCGAGGTACCCCTTGTAGACGCAACCCTGAAAATAAACGAAACTCAGCCTCTTAAAATCATAGAACTTGCAAAGAAACTTCTCGGAGACCTCAATGGAAGACATGTATCCATTTTAGGACTGTCCTTCAAGCCCGGAACCGACGATATGAGAGGAGCGGTCTCTGTGAAAATAGTCGAAGCCCTCCTAACCGAGGGTGCTAGAGTCGCCGTCTACGACCCCAAGGCCACGGAAAACGCAAGACGCTTACTCGGTAGCCGAGTCAAATACGCATCATCAGCCATCGAATGCATAAAAGACGCCGACTGCTGCATCCTCGTAACAGAATGGGAAGAATTCAAAAAACTTGAACCACAAGACTTCATCAAAAATATGAGACAACCCATCCTAATAGATGGCAGAAGAATATACGATCCAAAAGAGTTTAGACAAAAACTGCTATTCGCAGCCATTGGACTTGGAGAGTTTAACATTGTGAGCGGGAAATCCCACATTCTTCAGCAGTGGGATGAGAGCGAACATTAGATTTTTATCTTTCCTCATCATATTTCTCTCCTGCTAGGCATGGGGCAGGCCGAAGTTACGCCTGTGGAGACCAAGACCTCCGTAACCCACCTCCCAGACGTGGTTCGCGGAAACGGCCTCGACGAAGGAGACCTGCGCTCTAGGTGAGTGGGGATCGAGTCTGGTCGTGGAAGCAGGAAGCCCACCCCTCTTCAGAGGTGGGTAGCTCACCCTTAACCACCGCCAACACCTCCTATACAGATTATACCAAAAACATGTGAGCCTCCCCCTACTGAAGTAGGGGCTTCCAGCGTTTAGCTGGGGCTTTACGCCTCCAGCCTCTTCTACTGGTTCGCGGGGCTCACAGCTCCCCCATCCCACAGAGCTCATTACCCTGTGGGCTATGTTTATGCATGCGTTTAAATCCCTATCATACTCCATCCCGCAATTTGGACATTCGAAGATTCTTCCTTTCACTTGGGTAACATACCCGCATCTGTGGCATGTCTTTGAAGTGTTTCTCGTCTCTTTCTTAAATAGGTGTCTTACATATTCTCGGCGAGAAAGCCCCCTACTTGAGTGGGGGGATGAATCGCCTTTAAACATATATTTCTCCATAGAATATTCCTCCCTTGAGCGGGTCGCTCGTATGTGGTCTGGATGTCCAAAAGCTGGAATAAGGCTCCAGACTGAAATGGGTGAGGTTGGTTCCAGCAAGCGGACCTGCGGGTATATCTCGCAGGTAGGGGCTGCTTTGACACAGCCCAGAACTCGGTATGATGAAGCAAAGGCTGAAAAACCGAGAATCTCCCTGCTTCAGCGGGGAGAGTGTCAAGCTCTCCCACTCCTGCCTGCTCCTAAAAACAAACTTCTGCCTACGCTTCCATGAGCCGCCCCTCTTATGCCATAGGTAAAGCGCCACCTGCCTACGCCCAAAAGACTCGATCAGGGCGCAAGTAGCCCACCAACGATCCTACCTGAAAATGTTCATGTAGCGTATAACCCTAATCTTCTCGGATATGGGCAGCCTTTCCCCTTCCAAACCTACCACAAGACAAGGTATTAGCCAAACTCAATATTAGATTTGTGTTAGAAGCCTATTTTATGCATTTTTAGGGGTGCGTGTGGGTAATTGCAATTTTCTTTTCTAAAGGAGGCTTTCAGGTTGAATTCTTTTAATGTGTGGAATTTTGTCGAAGTCTTTGTCATAGCTTATTATGTTCTCTATTTTATTTTCTTTCATTGCTTGCAAGGCTAACGCGTCGTCAAAGTCTAGGTTATGGTTTTTCATGTGATTTGTTGCCATTATTCTGTCTAGCAACGAGGAGAAGTGGATTCGGAGACCCTTATAGCCTAGGAGGCTTGAAAGAAATGTTCTTATTTCGCTCCAGTTCTTTCCATAGTTTTCCATGACGATTACGATGGTGTCGATGGCGAAGTCGACAAGTACGCCCTCCATTTCCCCGAGGTAAAATTTTCTGAGAACCGCTTCACAGACATAGGCTTTTTCCTGATCTAATTCTACTTCGAGGAAGATGTTGGCGTCAACCAGACACTTAACGGTTTGTATTTGTTTTGGATGCCCTAATTTTTCTGGCTTCATGTTGAAGCTCCACTCCACTTTTCCCTACGCCAGCAAGCATTCCCCTAATTGCGCCCACGGGATCTTCTGGAACATTAACCTCTTTAAGCAATGCTTCATGTCGCATCATCCATTGCAGAAAAGCCTCTTCAGCAGCCTTACTAAGGGACCCCCTCCCATACCCGTAAACCATCATTGCCAACCGCCTGAACTTTTCCTCAACTTCATTGCGCACATAAACCTTAATCCCAGTCACTATAGACACCAACTTTCCAAAAGAAACAAAGATATAAAAACCTTTAGGCATTAAGATTTTAGATTTCAAGTGGGAAGCCCGTTAAGACCGGGATGGAAACGGCACACGGAGAATGATATTTTGTAAGTACTTTTCAAATTGTTCTGCATATTTGTAGCCTGTATCTGGGAAGACTAAGACGTATACTCCATTTTTTATGCCTCACCGCAATTCATCTCCCCACTAAAGCGGGGGAGTTTTCTTGCGGTAAGATATATAAAAACTGCCGAGGGGAGTTTGACCGGTCAACCATCCACAATTTACGTTACATGCTGGCTCGCTAGAGAGTATGTAGTCCGACACCTAAACCATAAGGGTTAAGAGATGGGAGAGCATAAATTAGATTGGGCTAAGAACATGGATGAGAAAGCTGAACACTACTCAAATCTAATGAAAAAGTACCTTGAAGAGGCTGAAACCTTTTTGGCTAAAGGTGACTATGTCCAAGCAAGTGAGAAGCTCTGGGGTGCATCGGCTGAAATCGTGAAGGTGGTAGCCGCTAAGAGGGGTGTAGAACTTAGAACCCATCGTGACCTCTGGGAGTTCGTGACAAAGCTACGGACAGAGCTGAAAGACCCTGAACTCAGCAGACTCTTCCTACAGGCTAACTACCTGCATCAAAACTTCTATGAAGGAATTCTGCCCCCTGAAGCAGTAACAGACGGGGCGGGAGCTGTTAAAGAGTTCATAGAAAAGCTTGAAAAACTCGTTTAACAAAGCGAGTGGAAAACCCAATACATCTTTTCAAGTATAGGATGAGAAAAAGTCACAAAACCTAACAAAAACACCTTTTAAATCAGTTACATCCTCATAGGGAGATCAGGTGAATATACCCTTCCGCGGGGGCGAGGAACCTTTCACTTTCATAAGGGGTGTTTGAATCTGGTGGATGTCCCTAAGGTCAGGTTCACAAGGCATGTGAGGGAGAAGTTTGACCTTGTTAGGAGGTATGGTTTTGATTTGGATAGGAGGAAGGTGATAGAGGCTGTATTGAATCCTGATCGTCTGGATGTAAGGGGTGATCAGCGTCTTGCCCTGAAGGTCCTTGATGAGAGGTGTGCCCTGAGGGTTGTCTACGAGGAGAGAAAGGGATATTTAGTCGTCATCACCTTCTACCCCGCGAGGCGGGATCGATATGGCGTATAAAATGAGGTATGACGACGAAGCCGATGTCCTTACCCTGATACTAGTTGAGCATGGAAAGCTCTCCCACGCTGAGGAGATAGGCGACATCGTTGTCCACTTCGATGAGGGCGGGGCGCCCCTCTTCATAGAGATATTGAGGGCGAGCAAAATAGTCCCATCGATGGTCGAGGCCCTAGCGAAGAAAGAGATCACAGTTCCTTAAACAAAGTTCTACCAGATCCTAGAGGATACCACGCAGAGTGGAACAATAAATAGATATCTCACATTTCTCTTCACCTCCTCTAGGCTCCCGCTTCCTCTAAGGTGGGCAGAACCAAGAAATTCATATGCCTCTTTCTATTCCTTACCGTCGAGGAGCCTCGATGAACACGGATTGGAGGAGCAGAATAGTCATAGACCCTAGAATCTTAGCGGGGAAACCGATTATAAAGGGCACCAAGATATCAGTAGAATTCATCTTAGAGCTTCTCGCCAACGGCTGGACAGATAAAAGGATAATGGAGAACTACCCCCAGCTAAAAAGGGAAGATATACGAGCGACCCTAAGATACGCAACAGACATCACGATGTCACGACTTGGCAATGAGCCGATAATCTGACACATAACATAAATTCTGCCATTAAACTTATATAATGCCATGATTCTTATAATAGGCATGAGATGAAATCTATGTCATCAATATACAAGGTAAGGGTTGGAAAGCAGGGTAGGATAGTCCTGCCTAAGGAAGTTCGTGAATTATATAAGGTAGAGGCTGGAGACGAAGTCACAATCATCGTGAAGGGGGAAGAACTGACCATCCATCTCCACAAGATCCCTGAAGACCCACTGGAGGACCTAGCCCAGCTATCTAAGACCATATCAATAGGATTATCGGCAAAGGAGTTGAAGAAGAAGGCAGATGAGGAACGACTAAGAGCCTTCCCCAAAACATAGACGAGGAACCCCAATTGAAAAAAGAAAAACCAACCTATTTTCTCGACTCCACCACCCTCATACACGCCATCGACAAAGAGGCAGAATACCAGAAAGAATGTTTAAACATCATAAACAAGGCTGCCAAGGGGATAATAAACACGGCCACCAGCCTAGAAACCTTGGAGGAGGTCCTCTTCATACTATCAAAGCTCACCTCCCTGCAGACCGCCATCCGCGTAACACAAGACTACCTAAAACTTCGGAAGATCAAGAAATACGAGATGAGCCAAACAACCTTCGAACATTCCATCAAACTCTTGGAGATCACCCCCCTCAAACGACCAAAAGACGCAATCAACGTAGCAACCATGCTGGAACACAACATAGTGAAGATAATCAGCGAAGACGAGGACTACGACAAAATAGACCTCGTTGAAAGAGTACATCCCAAAGACATGAAATGTGAGCCTCCCCTAATGAAGTAGGGGGCTTCCAGCGTTTAGCTGGGGCTTTACGCCTCCAGCCTCTTCTACTGGTTCGCGGGGCTCACAGCTCCCCCATCCCACAGAGCTATGCCCTCCTCCCCTCTCAGAGCGGGTACTTCCCCGTCATCGGCAACATGCCATGCCTGGATACGGCAACCGAGCATCTTAGCTTAACCGTAATTTATCCCCCCACTAAAGACGGGGTTTTTTCTTGCGGTAAGGTATATAACCCACTTCACAATTCATAGTTATCGGGGTAGATATGTCTCAAGTAAGCCTTGAAGATGTATACGGTGAGGTGAAGAGGGTTAATATAAGGCTAGAATCCATCGAGAAGGCATTAGAAGCCTTAATTGATATGGTTCTGCCCGAGGAGGAAATAAGCGAGGAAGAATGGAGAGAAATCAAGGAGATAGAGGCAGAGATAGAAAGGGGGAAATGTGTGGCTCTCGAAGATGTAAGAAGGAAGTACGGGGTCAAATGAGTGGCTAGATACAAGATAATCGTTTCAAGTAGAGCCGACAAATTCATAAGCGAACTAGATGAAAAACTCAGGCATAGAATAATCGAGGAGATAAGCGACCTCGAAAACTTCCCCTTCTTCACAAAGCCACACGATATAGCAAAACTCAAGGGAAGAAAAAGCTACTACAGAATACGCATAGGTAAGCTAAGGACAGTATTTAAAGTGAACAAAGACCAAAGAATAATATACATAGAGAAAACTAAGAAGGGACAAGTCGTTATCCCCAAGCAAGCTAGAGATAAGCTCAGCCTAACCCCAGGCACGGTTCTCACAGTACGAGTTGAAGGAAAAAGAGTCATCCTAGAGCCTTTAAAAGAACCACCAAAAGAAGCTTTCATTGAAGCAGGCTCAAAGATTACAGAACCGTTGCTACGTGAAGCAAAAATCACAAGCGACAAAGCGCAAAGACTTCTCAGAGACCTAGGTGTCACAATTGACTAAAGTAGCCATAGACACAAGCGTAATAATAGAATACATCGACATGAAAGGCGAACTACATGAACAGGCCAAAATCATCTTCTCTGCACTCCTAACCAGCAAGTTAGAAGCCATATTGCCCCATCCAATCTTAGTCGAAACATACTACGTAGCCGCAAGATTATACCAAAAGCTCAAAATCGAAAACCCACAGAACGTAGCCTCAAAACTCATCGAATGGCTATACAGACTATCAACAACAATAATCCCCAGCGAAGACACAAACCTAGCCATAGAAACAGGCAAAACAAAACTAAACTACGGCCTCGCCCTAACAGACTGCTATGTCCTAGCCGCATCAAAAATGCACAACTGCAAAGCCCTCTTCAAAAAACCTGAAAAAGAAATGCTGAAAAACATAGACAGACTGAAAAAAGAATACCAACTCCTCTTCCTAGAAGACTACAAGTAATATCCAAAACAACGGAAACCTCACCCAAACAATACACAACCTACCCCCAACCCAACAAACCAACCCAAACATTCAGGATGGCTTTTCCCTATTCCTCACATCTGCTGGTTCGCGGGGCTCACAGCTCCGCCATTCCACAGAGCTCATTACCCTTTGGGCTATGCCCTCCCCCGTCTCAGAGCGGATCTCAGCAGTCCGCTCCGTCATCGACAACATGCCATGCCCAGATACGGCAACCTTTCTTGCGGTAAGGTATATAAAAACATGAGAAAACCCCAAATATGTCATATCCCGGAGAACAAGCAGTACCTAGGCATCTCCTCTAAAACAGACTCCACATAATTCTCAACGATCGTCAAGAAAGACCATATAGAAGGGATATGTTAAAATACTAAACGGTGGAGAATAGGTTTGATGAATCCATGTCTAGGAGGAGCACCCTGTTAACAGATGAAGATCGAACACTGCTTTTGAAAGTAAGCAGTCTACTTGAGGAAATAATCGAAACCCTTGAAATCCTAGAGGATGAAGAGACGATTAAAGCAATCAAGGAAGCCGAAGAAGATGTGAAAGCTGGAAGGGTCAGAAGCTACGACGAGTTCATTAAGGAACTGAAGAAACATGGAGAAATATAGCATCAAAGTC
>CAZVJZ010000032.1:0-1357 GCA_964627655.1 uncultured Candidatus Bathyarchaeia archaeon | reverse complement strand
AGAACCTTTGAAAGAGAATTCCGCAAGCTGGGCGCCCAACTGAAAAGAAGAATCGATTCCACAATTAGAAACTTCGAGAACAATCCTTACCTCGGAAAGCCCCTTCGAGGGGGGCTCTCAGGAAAAAGAAGCCTAAGGGTCGGGGATTATAGAATCATCTACACGATAAACGAGAGTGAAAAAACAGTCACACTCTACAACGTAAGGCATAGAAAAGCAGAAAGCAGGTTTAGACCCTAAACTACTGCAAATTCAATAGAAGCCTACAATAGGCCAAGATGTACCCCAAAGATTTGAAAAAACTCCTACTACTTGCTTTAATCGTGACTTCATATTAATAGGCCGCATCACAGAACCTTTTAAACTCATCCCGAGACCAAGACTATGACGGAGGACATCACCACTTTACGTCAGTTAAAGCGAGGGTTTTTGACTAACATGACCGTTTTACTAAAATAGATACGAGGTCGCAAATAATCAAGTCTGTCCCCCGTGGTCCATAAAAGTTTAAAAACAGATTTAGATGAAATAAATGGGCGATCACGCTCCCCAAAGAGCAAACCTTAATTAAGATGAGATAAATGAAATATACAACGAGCCAAGTTGAAAGAATACATAACCATCCCTAAAGAACTTCTAAAAGACCTTTGCGAGGGCCTAGTCAAAGTCGAAGAGGTTCTTGCAACTCTAGAGGAGTTAATGAATAAAGAGGGACTTGAGAGGATAAAAGAAGCTGAAGAAGAGTACCGAAAAGGGGAATACATCACGATACATAAAAGTGAAGAGATCAGGAAGAAAATCCAGTGAACCCCGACGCCTTACATAGCTGCTCTCACAAAGAGATTTCTAAGAGAACTCAGGAAACAGCCTGACAATATAAAAGAAAGGACCTTGAGAGCTATAGATGAAATAATCGCAAACCCCTTCTTGGGTGTTAAACTGAGAGGAGAACTTGAAGGTCATTGGCGATGGAGGATGGCTCCAATAACTCCAAACACCAGAATAAACTACATCTACGAATGCAAAATTTTAAGCGATATATCCCAGAGCCCTTAACCTCTTCTTGATCTCCTCCTTAGAATAAACCTGCTCCTCCTCATCCCCCTTCAAAATCTCCTCCAAAATAAACTCAACACTCTTAAACTCACCCCCACTCCCCTCCACCTCCCCCCCATAACCACCTCCTTCATCTCCAATTTAGAGGATCTCCTCACCCGTACCTCAACTCCCTAATCCCCCTGGTATTGGAGTTCTACATTGAAACCCACGAAACCACCTGCCCAAAAACAACCACACAATAGCCCCATATTTCTACATACACAAAGGACACGTCAAATTCAAGTCAATCAACCAATAT
>CAZVJZ010000031.1:0-13342 GCA_964627655.1 uncultured Candidatus Bathyarchaeia archaeon | reverse complement strand
ACATACATCAGGATACATATGTTTCTCGACTTTATACAATCTCTAATTCACTTTTTACTTCCCTTTCTTTTTTCTACTCGTTTTAGATTTTCATATATTTACCTAATCTTGCTTGATCTTTCATAAAATTAGCGTATCTCACACAACCGACATCAACACAGATTTGCCAATAAGAATCATAATGTTTGCCTCTTATCTCTAATGTCTTCTAGGAATGATTTGTAGTAGAATCTTAGGAAAATCGATTGGCCTACCTTGCCCTATAGCACGTCTATTACTTCCTTGGGTATTCTATTGTCTCTAAGGATAGTAGCGTAACAGCTTACGTAGATAATTTGTCCTGACTGGAGGGTTTCTCTTAATCATATATAACTGGAAAGAACGGTAATTCATCTTAGGCCTAATCTCTAGGATGTAACTTAGCAGTATAGGTGATATGAAGCTTATAAAAACATTCTTACTTCCCCTAAGAAATTCTCTATATTTAAAATGCTCTAGGATGCTAAGCCTTGCATTATAGTACTCATCTGACCTATCATGCTTGTGTAGCTCAGTTATCTTATTCGTGGACATAACAGATTCAGAGGGTCTTAAACCAGTTAACAATGTAAAGGCTAGAAATGCCTGATATTTTCTAGGCAGAATCCTTATCACTTTATGAAATCACTCTTTAACTTCTTTAATGTTAAACCTGTACATCGATAGGAAAGTATCTAAAGCACCACGTTTCTCCCATTTCAAATTCACACTCTTCACTATGCTTCTCCATCGATCGTACATCCCTAGATGCTTAGACAGGTTATCTAATGCCTGCATCACCAGCCTTCTTTTATCCTTACTTAAGGATAAGAGATTCGTAGCTTTCTCTGGATGCAACGGAACATCATAATATCTTTTGGAATACCTGAGAATTTGGTTGACTACCTCCCTACAATACGATTCAGAAAGCCACTTTCTATAAGAAAGTTCATCAAGAAATAGCCCGAGTCTCGTAGCCTAGACCAAGCTAGCCGACGGCCCCTGCAAATCATGAAGTATGTTGTTTGGGAAGGCTGTTATTAACGTTTTCTGATTCTGGGATGGTAGATAGAGGTTACGATAGAAGATGCTTCGCTATTTCCATTCCGTACCGCCGGCAGGTTTTTGAGGTTTCCTCTTCGTCGTCGCCTGAAGATCTTATGATTCCAGGGATCATCTTCATTTCATGATGGAAGCCAAAGGCTAGCTCGAGCATCCTAATGCAGTCTTTTCCGTCTCTACGTGTTCCTGAGGAGGTGAAGCATCCTCCGACCTTACCTTTAAGCTGCTTATCTCTATACAGTTCTATCGATTCGTCGATTAGCCTCTTTATCTGCCAAGCCACGTTGCTGAAGTAGGTCGGTGAACCCACGACTATCCCGTCTGCCTCGAGTAGGTCGCTGAGCCTGCATTCCTCAACCCTTTTTAACTCCACTTTAACTCCTAGACCCTCCGCCCCTTTAGCGATCTCTTCGGCCATCCTCCCGGTGTTTCCTGTCCCTGTATAGTATACGACGAGCAGCTTTTTACTCATTCCCCAATGCCTCAAGAATCCTATAATTTCACTCTAAATTTTTAAGGTTATTCCACCTATCCTTATTTGGGGTCTGGGTTGTCGAGAAGGACTTTAAGAGTGGTTAAGGCTTTCTCTTCAAGTCTTAGACTTAAGATCCTTAACCTCCTTCTCCTTAGAGGCCAGCTCTCATACACAGAGATAATGAACGAGCTTAAGCTCAACCCGGTGAGAGATGCTGGCAGGTTCGCTTACCACCTTAAACTCCTGTTGGAGTCGGATCTTATAGAGCTAGATCCATCGACGAAGAGGTATAGGCTCACAGACTTAGGCCGCATGGTGATCGACGTAACAGAAGATATAGAATCTAAGGTCTCTCCGCATAGGAGGATGCTAGTGAGAACTAGTAAAGCCTCGCTCGAGGAGTTCGACAGAAGTAAGATCGTGAATTCCCTGGTAAAGGAAGCCGGCGTCCCCTTAGAGGAAGCGCAGAGGGTAGCCAGGGAAGCCGAGCGCCGCCTACAGAAGTTTAAGACGAAGTACTTGACCGCTCCGCTTATCCGGGAGGTGGTGAACGCCGTCCTACTAGAGAGGGGGCTCGAGGAGTATAGACATAAGCTTACCAGGCTAGGGCTTCCTGTATACGACGTGACTAGCCTCATAAAATCGGCTAGCGATAGAGGGGTAGACGTAGATTCGGTCGTCCGCTCCGCAGGTGAAAAAGTCTTCGCCGAGTACACTTTACTTAACGTTTTTCCTAGAGACGTGTCGGACGCCCATCTCTCAGGAACCTTCAACATAGAAAACCTAGGAACCTGGATTCTTAAGCCAGACGGCTTCGTTCACGACTTGAGGTTCTTCTTCAGGCATGGAGTCAGGTTCGCTGGCGCATACTCGATGAAGACTGTTTACCCGCCGCCTAAAAGCTATGGGGGAGCGCTACAGACCATAGTTAAACTTCTTTACCTCACCGCCAGCGAGGTGTCCAGCGAGCAGGCTCTACCCCACTTCAACGTACTTCTGGCTCCGTTCATCAAAGGATTGAAGAAGGAGGAAGTCCTAGAATGTGTAAGAAGATTCTTAGCTATGGTTAATGACGTATGCACCACCTCTGGCCTCAGCGTCTTATCTATAGGATTAGACCTCTCGATCCCGAGAAGCCTCGCCGACGAGGAGGCCTACGGAATTAGAGGTAAGGCTCTCGGCAGCTACACGGAATTTACCGATGAAAGCGTAACGTTAGCTTCAGCTGTTATAGAAGCCTTCTTAGAAGAATATAAAAGAAGACCTAGGACGAACGTCATACCGATAATCAACCTCCAAAAGGAGGATCTGAACGACAGGGACAACCTATTATACAAGGCGCATGAGTTGGCGGCTGAAACCTCACTCCCATTATTTGCTAATCGGTCTGGAAGTGAAAGGGAGGACTCGGTGTACACGGCCTCCGGTGTAAGGTTTAGCCGCGACTGGACAGGCGACTGGGAGCTAGACACCATGAGAGTAGGGATAATCGGAAGAATCGACTTAAACCTACCTCGACTCTACTACGACAGCAGGGAGGAGGGTAGAAGGTTTGAAGTCCTTTTAGACGAGAGGGTGGAAATGGCTGCACGCGCCCTCGAGATCAAGTATAGAGCGATGGACCAGAGGGGAGGGGAGGGGCTTATTCCATTCCTGTTTCATACATGCTCAGGCGACCGGTATCTTCGTCTCAGAAACTCTATACGCGTGCTGAGTATAGTAGGTTTAAACGAGCTAATCGCCGCAATCTTAGACCGTGAGCTTAAGTATGGGGCTGAGGAAGCCCATGTAGCCGAGATGGTACTTAAGCAAACGGTTAAGAGCGTCGAAGAGAATGCTGAGAGGTATAACGCGAGGATGCGGCTTTCCTCTTCTCCTCATCCAGAGGCTTCTGAGAGGCTTGCCCGTCTAGACGTCGAGAGGTATGGATGGTCTAGGATTAAGGCTCAAGGCGATAAAGAACATCCTCTCTACACAGACTCGGGTTTAATTCCGTTCTCCTCAGACATACCCCTAAAGACTAGGCTTAGGTTTGAGGGATTACTCCAGAAATATACAGGTGGAGGACACTTGGCGGTGATACAGCTAGAAGACATACAGCATGAACCTGAAGACTTACTCTCGACAACCCTCAAGGCGGTCAAGGACTTCGGCCTCAACCTATTCACGTATAACGTGGAGTTAACATACTGTCTAGCATGCGGGGGCAGAAGCTACGGGTCGCCTTATAAGTGTCCTAAATGCGGTTCAGCAGACACCTTGATCCGTTACAGCCGACTATTCGACAGGTATCTTCCACTTAAATACTGGACGGAGACCAGGTCTTACCACAGACGGTTCTATAAGAAGTATAACCTGAAGTCAGAGATCGGGAAGGTGAAAAAACGTAAGGATGGAACGGATGCTTAAACCGGTGTAGCCGGCTTAGTCTACGGCTCCCAACACGAGGGCTAGGATAGCCATCCGGGTTATTAGACCGAACCTCGTCTGCTGGAAGTATTTAGCATGCCTCGTGGAGTCTACTTCAGGCGCTATCTCCCCGACCCTAGGAAGAGGATGCATGAGTATGAGGTCATCACGTGCTTTACTGAGCAGGTTTAGGTCCACCTTATAGGAGCCTTTAACCTTCTCGTACTCCTCAAGGTCTGGGAAGCGCTCCTTCTGGATCCTGGTCACATAGAGTACGTCTAGCTCAGGCAGAATCTCCTCGACATCCTCCAGCTCCTCGACCTTTATCTTACTAGCTATATCCTCGACGACCTCTCTACGCATCCTCAAAAGCCGAGGGGAAACCAGATACAAGTTTACGGCGTAGTTCGAGAGGGCGTAGGCTAAGGAGTGCACGGTCCTCCCATACCGGAGGTCCCCCATTAAAGCTATGTTTAAGCCATCTATATCCCCTTTATTCTTGAGTATGGTGAACAGGTCGAGTAGAGCTTGTGTCGGATGCTCCTCTGCTCCAGACCCGGCGTTGATGACAGGGACGCTTGAGAACTCGGCGGCTAACCGAGCAGCCCCTTCTAGTGGATGTCTGAGAACTATTACGTCGGCATAGTTCTCGACAACTCGAACGGTGTCTGCCAGGTTTTCTCCCTTCTCGATAGATGAAACCCTAGGCTCAGCTATACTGATCACGGAGCCTCCCAGCTTCAGCATAGCGGCCTCGAAGCTCAGCCTAGTCCTCGTACTCGGCTCGAAGAACAGGGAGGCTAAGATCTTGCCCTTCAGCATATCTGAGCCGCTGACGGCTAGGGGCTCCATCGCGTCCGCCGTGACCAAGATGTGGTCTATCTCTTCACGGGTAAGGTCCTTTATCGAGACTAAGTCTTTAAACAAATACACCACCGAGATCGAGTACGATAAATAACAAATAACTCTTTCACTAAATAATTTTCGGGAAGGAGTATGCCTGAGGAGCTGTTACGTGTCTCGAAGATAAGGAAAGGTACTGTAATAGACCATATAACCCATGGGTATGCTTTAGATATACTCAAGATACTCGGGATCACGGGGCGTGAAAGCTCGGGAGTCATAACCATAGCGATAAACGTCCCAAGCAGGAAGTACGGGACTAAGGACATCGTTAAGGTGGAGGGGAGAGAGCTGAGGGCTGAGGAGGTCGATAAGATAGCCCTCCTCGCTCCACACGCCACGATAAACATAATCCGGGACTATAAGGTGGCTGAGAAGCAGAGGGTTAAGTTACCAGCCGTTATTCGAGGCATAGTTAAATGTGCCAATCCAGCTTGCATATCCAACAGCGGTGAACCTATACAACCGACTTTCTACGTCGAGAGAGAGGAGCCTCTAAGGTTGAGATGTCACTATTGCGGGAGAATCATGGAGAGAGAGGATGTAATGAGGAGGTTCTGAGTTCTAGGCGTGCTTCTGGGTGAGAAGTAGGATAGCCTTAGCTAGGTCTCCATCACACTCTATCAATGCGGCTTTAGCCTCCTCGAAGCTCACTCCAGACTGCTGAGCGACCAGCTGTATATCCTCCTCTGGAAAACTCTTAGCTTCCTCAGGTTCACTTAGGCTTCTTTCAGAGACTTCGCCGGCCACCTGGAAGATTTCTTTCCCCTGGACCTTCAACACCGATACTTCGGGGTTCTCGATAACCAACTCTTTATCGTCCAGCTTGAATATTACCTCTCTCACACCCTCCAGCGTATCCAGGGTTAAGCCCATACGCTTCATCATCCTTTTAGCAGCTCTAGGAGAGAAACGACGCATCCCCGAACCACCACCTTCAGTATATATTCTCTTATCGGGTGTTCTTAAGCTTCTCCTTCGACACTCCGCTACGGGTTTCTACGGCGACGCCGAACCTAAACTTCTTCATCTCCACGCCTGAGAGAACAGCCCTCCCGACGGCTATAACTTTGAACTTTGAATCTACGACTATCACTTCGTCTCTAGGACGGATGGCTTCGTCGGCATCTAACACATACTTCGCGAACACGTTGCCTCCTTTAGCTACGAACGGGACAGCGGATTCCGAGACCACCACAAAATATCTGAGCGGAGAAAACTTCTCCGCTAGTCTCTTAGCGCCGGCTATGGTGAGGGAGAGGTATCCGTCGAGAGGCTTTAAGGTGGCTAGGAGCTTCCCACATTCATAGACGTATCTCACTTTACCTGTCCTCTTCGAGTGGATTATGGTTATCCCGTCTGGGAAAAGCGTTTCCCCCGCTCCTAAACCAAACTGATAATCAGCTATTCTTCTTACCTTTTCAACAGAATCTTTCAGGATAGACATCTTATGTTTAGAAATTAGCAACTTTTAAAGAAAAGTTTTTAGATCAATAGAGCTAGGTCGAGGGAAGGCTATTGCAGTGTGAGGTATGTGGTAGAAAGATCTACGGAGAGGGGTATAGGAGGATCATCGACGGTGCAAGGTTGATAGTCTGCAGTGAGTGCGCGAAACTCGGCGTCGCAGACTGGAGTGAAAGCAAACCTCCGTCCATAAAGAAGGCAGCAATTAAACCTAAGCCGAGGAGGGTTAGAGTGAGAAGACCTTCGATAGTTGAAGGGCTGGAGTTGGTGGAGGGTTTCGGCGGAATCGTCCGTAAAGCTAGGTTGAAGGCAGGCTTAAGCTACGAGGATTTGGGAAAGAAGATCGGGGAGAAGGCGTCCGTGCTGAGGAGGGTGGAGAAGGAAAGTATAACCCCCGACGAGGTGTTAGCTAGGAAGCTCGAGCACGCTCTACACATAAAGCTTCTCGTTAAGAACGTTTATGAGGAGAAAGTTAAACTTCCTCCCGTACGTCCAGCCGAGCTAACGTTAGGGGACGTGGTTAGACTCAAGGTGAGGGAGGAGGAGTCTTAGGTACGCGGGCTATCATAGTTCTTAGAACTGAGTCGAAGAGCGGTTGCAACCTAAAGGAGATAAAAGACCTTGCAGAGTCGGCTGGCTATGAAGTAGTCGGCTACATAACGCAGTTTAGAAAGGCAGACCCGAAATATCAGATCGGGTCTGGAAAGGTCGAAGAACTCGTCGAACTCGTCAAGGAGAAGAATGCGGAGAAAATTATCTTCGACGGAGAACTGAAGCCCGTTCAAGCCTACAACCTCGCCAAAGCGACAGGCGTAGAGGCGATAGACCGCTTCCAGCTTATACTCGAGATCTTCGCTAGGAGAGCGTCGACCCTAGAGGCTAAGCTGCAGATTAAGTTGGCGAGGCTAACCTATGAGCTCTCCAGAGCTAAAGAGAAGGTTAGGTTGGCGAAGCTGGGAGAGCAGCCAGGCTTCTCGGGTCTAGGTAAGTATGAGGTCGACGTTTACTATGAGACCATTAAGAGAAGGATCTACAAGATAAAAGACCTTTTAAGGAGGGTGAGGAGGCATAGGGACCTCCATAGGAAGAGTAGGATGAAGACGGGCTTCTCGGTTATATCCCTCTGTGGATACACGAACTCAGGGAAGAGCACGCTTTTCAACGCTTTCACAGGAGGTGAAGCACCAACGGACTCCGAACTTTTCACCACACTCTCCACTAAAACTAGGCTGGTAGAGGTCTGTGGAAGGAAGGCTCTGCTCACAGATACCGTCGGGTTCATCGATAGACTTCCGCTCATCCTCATCGAAGCGTTCCACTCTACCTTGGAAGAGACCATCTTCTCGGACGTGATACTCCTAGTCTTAGACGTCAGCGAGGAGGTCGACGAAGTTAAGAGGAAGCTTTCAACATGCTTAAAGACGCTTGAGAGGATAAACGCTTCAGGAATACCCATAGTGACAGCGCTCAATAAGATAGACTTGGTCTCTAAGGAGGATCTGGAGTATAAGATGAAGGCGATAGATGCCCCTAATCCCGTTCCTATATCCGCCCTAAAGAAGTGGAACCTAAGCGAACTCGAGAATAAGCTAGTGCAGCTTCTACCTAAGATGCTTAGAGTTTCGGTTAACCTCCCAGACATCGATGAGTCATACTCCATCATATCTGGGATATTCGAGAGAACTAAGGTGCTAGACTATAGGTTCGATGGAAGACAGATCTCGGTTACCTTCGAAAGCACCCCATGGGTCGTAAACAAGATAAGGAGCAACGTGGAAAACTTAGGCGGACGATTCGCCAGCGTAGTGGCTTAACCATGCCTAAAGTCGTAGTTTTAAGATGGGGACATAGACCACGTGACCAGAGACTAACGACGCATGTAGCTTTAACGGCTAGGGCTTTAGGAGCATCAGGGATAATCTTAGCTGAAACTTCAGACCAGACGGTCAGGAGGTCCGTCGAGAAGGTCGTCGAGAACTGGGGTGGACCATTCTTCATCGAGGAGAACGCTTCCGTGAAGGATACTGTTCGTAGATGGAGGGAGAAGGGAGGTATAGTCGTCCATCTAACGGCTTACGGGGAGAATATAGAGACCAGCGATGTGTTAGATAGGATTAAAGCCTCAGGGAGAGATGTTCTAGTGATCGTCGGAAGTCAGAAGGTTCCTCCAGAATTCTTCACGGAGGAGGTTTCAGACTTCAACGTAGCAATCGGTAATCAACCGCACTCTGAATGCTCGAGCTTAGCGGTCTTCTTGGACAGATACTTCGAGGGAAAGGAGTTGTCGAAGAAGTTCGAGGGAGCTAAGCTCATGATTATCCCGCAGAAGAGGGGGAAAAAGGTAGAGAAACTCTCAGACTAGAGTTGAATCCGTAAAGTTCTCCGGTTTTAGGTAGAAGTTTAAATTTTCTCGACTCCAATAATTATTATAGAACGACTGGTGGTCGCTCAATGTCTTACATAGTAGATGACGACACCTTAGTTAAGTTGGCTGATATAATCGGTGGAGAGGAAGCCGTAAAGATAATCAACGTACTGAAGGACTCTGACGAGGTTACAGATGAGGAGATAGTCGAGAAAACGGGGGTAAAGCTTAACGACGTGAGAAAGATACTCTACAAGTTCTACGACCACTCCATAGTCAGTTTACGTAGAACCAGGGACAAGAAGACCGGCTGGTTCATCTTTCATTGGAAACTTCAGACAAACCAGATCGAGGGGTACATAAAGAACCTTAAGCTGCGTGTCCTCGAGAAACTTGAGACAAGGCTTCAATATGAGAAGACACATGACTTCTATCATTGTGGAAATCCGGAGTGCGAAAGGCTGACCTTCGAGGAGGCTATGGAGAACGTCTTCAGATGCCCGAAATGCGGGAAGCCTCTACAACACTTCGACAACAGGGAGTTCATCAGGAAACTTCAAGCGAAGATCGAGGAAGTGAGGAAGGAACTAAATGGGTAGCCGTCTACCGACAGAAGAGGAAGCACTAAAAATTCTACGTAAAAGCGGATGCTCAACCGACGTAATAAACCACTGTAAAGCAGTATCTAAGCTAGCGGTCGAGCTAGCGAGAAAGTTGAACAATAAAGGCCTTAAAATAGATTTAGAACTCGTTAAGGTTGGGGCATTATTACACGACATCGGAAGAGCAAAGACGCATACGGTCGACCACGTTATAGTAGGCTCCAAGATCGCTAGGTCTCTCGGCCTACCTAGAAGCATCATCTCCATCATCGAGAGGCATGCCGGCGGAGGGATAACCAACGAAGAGGCTAAGGATCTTGGTTGGCCTGAAGGCGTGTATACGCCTCAAACCCTCGAAGAGAAGATCGTCTGCTACGCGGATAAATTGATAGGTGGAACTAAGAGGATACCGCTGGAGAAGACTTTAAAGGACCTCGCACTAAAGCTCGGAGAGGACCATCCGGCGTTAGAGAGGCTGAGGAAGCTCGACGAGGAGATTAGAAAGCTACTCGAGGATTAACTTTCGAAAATCTCTTTCAAAGAGGAAAATTTTAACTACGTCAGAAAACCTATTTTCTATTAGACAGTAGAGCATAGAGTCGAGGAGTGTTGAAAGCAGATTTTCTGAAAGCCCTTAAGGCTATCAGCTCGATCGTGGAGAAGAGGGCTCCAGGAGTTCCTCCCTCCTATGTCGAAGCACACGTCCTCATGGCCTTAGAGAACATAAGTTCTCACGGAAGCATCGGGAGACAGAGGCTCTCAAGGATCCTCAAGATAGGCGAAGGAACCGTGAGGACTATGCTGAAGAGACTCTCCCATGAAGGACTCATCGAGATTTCTAGAGGAGGGGTAGCCTTAACAGAGGAGGGGAAGAAGATACTAGCCGAATTTAGGAAGAACGTTTCTGAAGCCATAAAAGTTCCTAGAAGCAGGATAACCATAGGCGAAGTAAACGTAGCGGTCCTCGTGCATGGAGCAGCCTCGGCCGTGAAGAAGGGAGTGGAGCAACGGGATACAGCGATTAAGGCCGGAGCTCTAGGCGCTACAACCCTGATATTCGACGGAACACGACTTAACATTCCAGGTGTCGAAGAAATAGAGTTCGAAGAGGAGAGCGTACATAGATACCTGATCTCAGAGTTGAAGCCTAAACGCGGCGATGTAATAATCATCGGTAGCGCAGACGACGAGTATAAAGCCTCACTTGGGGTAAAGGCCGCCGCTATAGAACTCTTAAAGACCAGGTATAGCTGAAGATAAGCGAGAGGGGCATATACACTTTTAAAGTCGACTGAGGTGGCGCTTCAATTTTTCATTCGCTTAGGCTTTACGGGCTCCCAGACCTTTTGAGGCAACCATCACGATGGAGGATGCTAGGAGTATCGCTGCTAAGGCCGTGAAGGAGAAGGTGTAGGTGACGCTCACGGCTATTATAAGCCCTGTTATCACGGGACCTAGGACTTGGCCTACGTCCATTATGGTCGCTAAGAAGCCCATGGCCGTTCCGTAGAGGTCTTCTGTTACTTGGTCGCTTACGAGGGCTGGCGTAGCAGCGGTTACTAGAGAGAACCCTAAACCATAGGTTACAGAAAGGGCTAAGAGCATTGTGAAGTCTGTTACATGGGGGATTATCGTTATCGGGACGGCTGCTACTATGCAGCCTAAGATTATCGGTATCCTTCTACCTATGATGTCTGAAAGTTTGCCCATGAAAGGTTTAGCCACAGGTATAACCACGAGCTGAGCGCCTGAGACTACACCTATAAGGAAGGGGTCCATCTTAGCGACCTCCTTCAGGTACCCGACGAGGAAGAACTCTAAGGCCCCATAGGTGTAATACTGTGAGGCTTCGATGAAGCTAGTAATCAACACTCCTCTGTTCTTGGCGACCGACTTCCAAGACTTTATCACGGATCTGTTTTCAACTGTCTCCACCCTGGGCTTTCGGGTTTCTTTAGGTTTTCCAATGAACGATATCGACGAAACGATAAGTGCTGTAACCCCGGCTACTCCTACCACCAGATAGAGGATAGGATAACCATAGTCCGTAACGGAAAGGATGTATCCGCCGAGGAAGGGGGCGATGCATCTCCCGACCATGGTAGCTGAGGAGAAGGTTGATATACGCTCCCCCTTCCTCTCCGGGAAGCTTTCCGCTATAGCGGCCCTCGCCACAGGCACAAAGATAGCGGTGGCGAATCCATGATAGAACCTGACGGCGACTAGCTGCCACCAACTGTTTACGGGAAGATAGAGGAAAGGTGCGGAAGCGAAGAGTATAGTTGAAAGTAGGAGCACCCTTTCTTTCCCGTAGACGTCAGATAACGAGCCTGCAGGCAAGCTTATAAGTATGCCCGGAATAGTCGAAGCAGCTGCTACAACCCCCAAGAGCGGGGCAGGTGTACCTAAACTCTTTGCGAAGGGGTTTAAGACAGGGTTCTTCGACATGGTCGAGCTCAATATGGCGAATAAGCCTACCACACATAGGACTTTAAAGAACCTCTCTTCAGCCTCTACTTCACGCGTATCGACCACCCAGCCTGAGAGACTTCTTGAAGCCTAAATATTTTAACGTAGTAGAGGAATCTATTTTACCGTTTATCTTTTAAGATACTAGCTTGGTGGAGCCTATGCTTAGGGAGTTCACAGTCCCGTGTGGAGGCTCGGAGAAGAAGTTTCTCTTGGACGACAAAAATCTACTATACCATTTCGAGCCTAAACTTCAGGGTAAGGTAACCCTGAAGGACGAGGAATCCAAGGTTAGAGAAGCTCTAGAAAAGCCCATCGGGACGGAGAGGCTGAGAGACCTCATAAAGCCCGGAGATAAGGTGGTCTTATTGACGGACGACTGGACTAGGACTACACCCGTACATAAGATTCTACCTGTAGTCCTTGAGGAGGCTTTCGAGGCGGGAGTCGGAGAGAAGGATATCACGATCATAGTTGCCAGAGGAACCCATGAACCCCTCACTAAGACTCAATTAAAGAAGAAACTCGGGTCGAAAATAGTCGAAAGGTTTAAAGTCGAGAACCACGACCCGGAGAGGAACCTCGTTAAAGTCGGGGTCTCAAGCCGAGGGACCCCTGCCTTTATAAACAGGAGGGTAGTGGAAGCCGACAGGAAGGTCGCTATCGGGGGCATAGTGGCTCATCCCTTGATGGGTTATGGGGGAGGAGCCAAGATAATAGTCCCCGGGGTCGCCGGGACAAGGACTATAGACGTGAATCATGCGATGGGAGATCATCCGAAAGCCTCGGTCGGCATAGTCGACGAAAACCCTGTAAGGAGAGATTCCGAGGAGATCGCTGAGATGGTTGGCTTAGACTTCATAGTTAACGTGATCATGGACCCCAAGAGCAGGATAATAGGAGCTGTGGCAGGCGACACGGTTAAGGCTCATAGGGTGGGAGTCAAAGAGTACAGAAAGGTCTACGGTGTTAAGGTCGGTGAGGAAGCCGACATAGTGGTCTTAGGAAGCAGCCCTAGAGACGCTACGGTCTATCATGGAACCTTCGCTCTCCCGACGGCTATACCCTTCGTGAAGGAGGGTGGAACCATCGTGTGGGTCGCTGCGTGTCTCAAGGGAACAGGCGAAAGAGATGAGAGGCTGGCCTTCAGAGAGTTGATGTCCATGGATCCCGTCGAGCTAATCGATTCTATAAAGGATCATGCAAGAAGAGGTGAGGAGTCCTTAGCCTCAATATTCGATTGGCATACCTGCAAGGTGCTACACAGGAACAGGGTGATCTTGGTTTCGGATAATGTATCACGAAGCGAGGCTAAAGAGCTCGGCTTCGACTACAGCGAATCGGTTCAAGAAGCCTTAGACGAAGCCCTTAGAGAAGAGGGTGAAAGAGCTAAGGTAACCGTGTTACCCGTAGGCGGTTTAACAGTACCGGTTTACGGTTAAGCCTTAAGTCGAACAACATCATCCCGTAACTTAACTAAAACTCTTCTGAAAATCGATTAATCTAAACTTTAGGTAAGCATTTATAAATGGGGTGCATGATCGGGGGTTCACCTTTCAGGGTCTCCGAAAGGCT
>CAZVJZ010000030.1:10189-13481 GCA_964627655.1 uncultured Candidatus Bathyarchaeia archaeon | reverse complement strand
AGCTTTAGGAGTAACTGTGCCTTCATCAGGTAGATGTGTGCTGAGGAGTCTAGCGCTATCCCTGAGGCTCTGAAATCTGGTAGCTCTAGGTTCTCCATCTCTGCGAGAAATAGCTTCAGGAGGTACGCTATCTTTATCTCCCAGAGTCTAGTACGTCTTATCTTGTTTAACTCGAAAAGGATGTTTAATGGAGGCCTAGCGTAGAAGGGTTTTTCCTTTATGCCCGACAGCCCTCTTTCCCTCCTTATCTAATCGTTGCGGAAACTATATTCGAAACTCCGTTACGTTCATATACCCCATAGATCTTCTGAGCCCTACTCGCCATCTCAGGCTTAAGCGTTATCACCAGAAACTGCGATTTAGAGGACTCTTCGACTAAGAGTTCTGATAGCTTCGCTACATGGAACGAGTCTAGGTGAGCGTCCACCTCGTCTAGCAGATAGAAAGACGCTGGACTCAGCTTCTGGATAGCGAAGAGAAAAGCGACGGAGGCCACCGACCTTTCGCCTCCGCTCGCTCCGCTCACGAGGATTTCAGGCTTATTCGGAAACTGGACTACCATGTCTACGCCTCCGGAGAACGGGTCTTCCGGATTCTCTAGCTTCATATAAGCCCTTCCACCTCCCGTTAGCTTCCCGAAGTAATATGCGAGCGAATCGTTAATCTGGTTGAAGGCGTCCATAAACGCTTTCTTCTTCCTTTTTTCGATCTCCTCCATGAACTCTATTATAGACTGTTTCTCCATCTCTAGCTCGTTTAATCTTACCGAGAGCTCCTTGTACCTAGATATCTGCTCTTCATACTGGGTGTAGGCAAGCTGGTTTACGGCTCCTATCTCCTCTAGTTCCTTTTTCATCATCTTTAACGAAGACTCGGCGGAGGAGAGCTGTTCTACCGATACTTCCATAGGCTTTTCGAAGCCTAGTTCGTGGAGTCTCTGGATCTGTTGTTTCAGCTCCAACTCGTCTCTCTGGATCTTGAGTTTCAGGTCGTTTAGAGCCTCGCTTTTTTCACGGTATAAGTTTTCGATCTCGCTTAACCTTTCGTCTATCTCTTTTATCTTCGAAGTGAACTTTTCTGCTTCCCCCTTAGCCTTAGCTACGGTCTCCATCAACCCTTCTTTCTTAGCCTCTAGCTCTCTGAGTTTCGGTTCAAGGGTTTTCCTCTCCTCGTTTATTTCTGCGATCTTCGTCTTAAGTTCCTCAAGCTGGCTTGAGATCCTACTTATATCTGCCTTAGCCTCCTCATACGAAGTTTTCAGGATGTTCTCTAGATTCATCTTCGCTATCGTCAATTCCCGTTGTCTATCGTTTAGCTCGTCTTTCAGCTTAACTAGCTCGTTTAGGATCTTGGAAGCTTGGTTTTCCATCTCCTCTATTCTGGCGGAAGTAGCCCCAGACCTTAAGGACTCGAGCTTCTCCTGTAAACCTTTAAACGTCCTCTCCAGATCTTGAAGTTCTCTGTCTTCCACGGCTTTGGAAGCTTGTAGTTCCTCGATCTCCTTCTCGATATCCTTGACTCTGTCTTGGAGATTCCTCAGGTTTTCCCGGGTCTTCGCGATCTTAGCTTCTACCCTCTTACTCTCGTTTTCGATATTTCTGACTACTTCACTTGTTTTAGCTATGTCGACGCGTATGGATTCTATTTCCTTGTCGATGGAATCTATGTATTTTCTTCTATTCGAGAGGTGGGTTTTAAGTGCCTCGACCACCTTCTCGAGGCTTTCGACAGCCTTTTCGCTCGGTATGATCTTCGAGAGGTCTATAGGAGACCTGTAGTATCCGAGCTCTAAGCCTCCTCTAGGATTAAAGACCTCGCCATCGATCGTTACCGCTCTATACCCGCTCTGGGATAGGTGGAAAGCAGTCTTGTAGTCTTCTGTTAGAAGGGTATCGCCGAAAACGAACAGTACGGCTGGTTTATAGGTTTTCCTCACCTTAACGAGGTCTGAGGCTAGCCCTATTACGCCCTCCTCGTTAGGAGCCTTTATAGGGAGGCTCTTCTCAACCCCTTCTAGCGGTATAATCTTTATCTTAGCTAGCTTAAGTTTCTTCAGGATTTCGGAGCAAGTGAAGGCTGCGTCGTAGTCTTTTACGACTAAGGCGTTTAGCCACCCGTCTGCGGCGGCTTCTACGGCCTTCAGATACCTCTTATTCACCCTAATCAAACTTCTGAGTCTACCGTAAACCCCCTTGATCACCTTGAGCTTAGCTAATTCTTCTATATGTTTAAGCGATTTTTCGGTTTCCTCGATCTTATCCTTCAGTTTCCTCTGTGAGTTGAACTCTATGATGGATTCTCTAGCCAGCTCCGCTATCTTTTCGGCCTCTGAAAGAGCCTTCATAAGCTCGTTCTTCTTTTTTAGTTTCTTCTCTATAGAATTCTCCCCCTCCTTCAGTCTACTGCTCTCTTCCTCCATGAACTTCCTTAATTCGCTCAGCGAACTCTTCATCTCTTCGATGTTTAGACTGTATCTCTCTATGAGCTCCATGGTTCTGTCTCTTTCTTCCTTTAGAGTCTGCATCCTGTTCTCTTTTCGGTTTATGAGGTCTCTTTTATCGACTATCTTCGGGTAGAGTTCGTTAAGTCTTTCTTCTAGCTCTCTTACCTCTCTGCTCTGCTCCGCGACCTTAGACCGTTCCTCTTTGATCCTTGAGGATAAAGCTTCGTACTCTGACTGTTTGGCTTGGACGTCTCTGCTTAACGTCGAAACGTACTCGCTTAAATCCTCTATCCTCTCTCTGCTTTCCTCTATCTGTCTCTTTAGGTCTTGAAGTTTATTCGACCTCTCTTGTCTGGTTAGACTTAGCTCCTGACATAGATTCTCATATCTCTCGACGGAGTCGCTTAGCTCGTTTATCCTGCCTTTAACCTCGTTTATCCGCATCTGAACGTTGAGTAGCTCTGATCTTTTCTCCTCGACCACCTTAGAGGTTAGTTTCTGCCATTCCCGTTCGACGCTGAGCCTAGTCTCCTTCAACCTCTTTCTCTTTCTATCCAGCTCTTCAAGCTCTCTCTGGATACCCTCCGCTGTCTTAGTCTCGTCACCGATCTTGTTTTCTAGTTCCCTCACTTTATATGAACATATCAACGCTTCGAGGCGTCTAATATCCTTCTTGATAAACTCGTATCTGAGAAGCTCGTTTCTCTCCCTCTCCAGCTCGTCTATCCTCTTCTGCACCTCTTCGACGCGTCCCATAGCCGTGTTTATAGCGTTCTCCGCTTTCTCCAGCTTCTCCTCCGCTTCCGCTTTCTCTGCGTTGTAAAGCGATATTCCGATGAGGTCTTCTAT
>CAZVJZ010000030.1:0-10179 GCA_964627655.1 uncultured Candidatus Bathyarchaeia archaeon | reverse complement strand
GAGGGATTTATTCCCGCTATCGATAGAACCTCCAGTATTCGCCCCCTCGAAGCCTTCTTTCCGTTTATCAAGTATTCGCTCTGACCGTTTGCGTAGACTATCCTAGATATGGTTACGGTCTTAGTGTCGATCGGTATTTTTCCGTCGCTGTTATCGAACTGTATCACTACTCTCGCGCTTCTCGGTTTACTCTTGGAGTCACTGTTTCCTTTGAATATCAGTTTAGAGAAGCTATCCGCCCTCAGTCTTCTAGAGCTTGTTTCTCCGAGGCCGAAGAGTACAGCGTCCACTATGTTTGTCTTTCCGCTTCCGTTCGGTCCGGTGATAGCGGTGAATCCTTTATCGAGTGAGATGGTCGTATTCTTAAGTCCGAACGATTTAAAGTTCCTTAACTCTATCTTTTTGATGTATGGCATAAGTCCAAGCCAACCGTCAGAGTAAAATCGTCTGTGTTAGAGTAAGAATTAATAGAGGGTAACCTAAAGATAATGTTTCTGGATTCTTCTAGTTCCCGCTATATTTCTGGATATTATGTTTTCTGCGAACTTGCTTCGGCGATCTTCTTTATGAAAGTCTTAATTTTCTCTTCCTCTCCAAAAACAGTGACCTTTCCTTCATCCTCGACTCTGAACTCTAACCCCAAACTTCTCGCCGTTTTTACGACCTTCTCTTCGCTTAGATTCTCGTCAAGGCTCACCCTAACCCATTTTTTGTTTCGCGATACTCCATAGACGGGTTTGCTGGTCTCTGTCTCTTCCTCGCCCTCTAATGGTAGCCTCGCCTCCTCCAGCCTCATCATCCATTTCTTAGCAGACTCCTCGCCTTCAAGCCTCTGAACCTTAGCGATCAGTTGAAACTCCACGTTGTCCATGTACTCCTCGATCCTCCTTACAGTCTCCGGGTCTTCAGGCTTCATCCTACAGATTTGAATTAAGGTCTTAGCTGAGCGTAGGTCCATCAACAGGTGTTTAGGAATAGGTTCGCCTCTACCGCTTAGATACTTCACTAAATTATCGAGTATCTTCCATCTTTCCTTATAAGTCATAGTTTAAACTATGTAGGAGGTTAGATATAGGCATACCCATATCAAGTTTAGCTGTTCAGTTAAGTATAAAAGTCTGTTTCCACACTTCTAGATAGAAAAAGGTTTTTAATGAAGGTTGAAAAAAGAAGAATAAGGTGAACGTGTTAGAGAGGTGAAGGGTAGAGTTGTCTATGTTCGCAGCGCCCGGAGCTTATGATCGGGCTATAACGGTTTTCTCCCCCGACGGACGCTTATTCCAAGTGGAGTATGCGTTAGAAACCGTGAATAGGGGAGCTACTATAATAGGCTTAGTATGTAAGGATGGAGTAGTCTTAGGCGCTGAGGAGAAGTTGGAGTCTAGTTTACAAGACCCTAATTTCACGTGGAAGATTTATGAGATAGACAGCCATTTAGGTGCGGCGGTCGTGGGTTTAGGCTCCGACGCTAGAGTCTTGATCGATCAGGCTAGGCTGTACGCTCAGAGTAATAGGTTAATGTATGATGAGCCTATAGACGTAGAAGTTCTAACGAAGCGGATCGGCGACATCAAGCAGCTTTATACTCAGCATGCAGGGGTAAGGCCTTTCGGTGTTTCGATAGTAATCGGAGGAGTCGATAAAAGCGGTTGTAAGCTGTTCATGACCGATCCAAGTGGTTCATATAGAAGTTATAAGGCTGTCTCTGTAGGTGTGGGTAGGGAAGTAGTCGAAAGCATCTTAAAGGAGGAGTACAGGGAAGAACTCTCCCTCGACGAGGCCGTAGCCTTAGCCGTGAAATGCTTGAAGAAAGCCTTAGAGTCTAGAGGCGAGGAGCCTAGGGTGAAGATCGCTGTCATCCCGATCGAGACCAAGAGGATGAGGGTGCTCTCAGACGAGGAGGTAGCTAAACACTTAGAGGCAGTTAGTTAGAAGTTTCTGTTTGGAAACGATTTTATAAACCGTTTTAAATTCTCGTTTCCACAGGAGCTGAACGATAAGTTTGAGGTTCCTCTATGAGCGATAAATTCGTGGTTGCAAGGTTAACGAAAGACGGTGAACGTTTCGAAATACTAGTTAAACCAGAGGCAGCCTTCGAGTATAAGTTGGGTAAGCAGGTCTCGATATCAAATGCCTTGGTATATGAGTCTGTATTCACAGACGTAGGTAAAGGCACGAAACCATCGGAAGAGAAGCTCCTTAAAGCTTTCGGTACGACGGATATCCGCAAGATAGCTGAAACAATCCTCTCTAAAGGAAGCCTGCAGTTGACGGCTGAGCAGAGGAAGCGCTTGCTAGAGGACAAGAGGAAACGTATAATCTCCTACATCTCACGGAACTGCATAGACCCAAGAACCGGTTTACCACACCCCCCCTTAAGGATCGAGCAAGCCATGAACCAGATCCATTACTCTATAGACATAAACAAGTCCGTCGAGGAGCAGGCCAAAAATATAATCTCCCTCCTACGGCCGATACTTCCGATCAAGATAGAGAAAGTCTCCTTAGCGATTAAGGTCCCTTCAAAATACGCTGCTAAGGCGTACGGTGTAGTAAAGGGTATGGCTACGATAAAGAAGGAGGAGTGGAGGTCAGACGGCTCATGGCTGGCCTTGATCGAGGTTCCAGCCGGAAGCTACGGCCCGCTTCTAGAAAGGCTAGGCGAACTCACTCACGGCGAACTGGAAACAAAGGTCTTGAAATAGGATGTGAAAATATTGGTTTTATTCTTCGAGAATAGAGACCTTGTAACCCCGGGAGACCTCTTAGCTAAAGGAGACTACATAGCCGGCGAGAACGTCTTCCGCATGAACGACGAGATCTACGCTACAAGGATAGGGTTGGTGGAATATAGCAACAAGAAAGTTTCGGTCGTCGCGTTAAAATCCTTCTATGTCCCCTCAGTAAACGATATAGTGATAGGAAAGATAGTCGAAGTGGGAACTAGAGGATGGATGGTGGAGATAAACTCTCCGTTCCTAGCCTTGTTAAGAGCTTCTGACGCGTTCTCCAAGTCCTTCAACCCGAAGAACGATGAGTTAACTTCACTACTCGATGTGGGAGACGTGATAATAGCTAAGATCGTCGCGTACGACCGAACGAGAGATCCCCTCTTAACCATACGTGAACACGGGCTGGGTAAGGTGAAGGGTGGACAGATAGTAGTCATTACTCCGACGAAGATTCCGCGTGTGATAGGTAGGAAAGGCTCTATGATAAGTATGCTTAAAAACGAGACGGGATGTAACATAACGATCGGTCAGAATGGTGTAATCTTAGTTAGAGGTAGAGATCCTGTTATGGAGGGTATAGTCGTTAGGGCGATTAGGATGATAGAGAGGGAAGCCCATACCAGTGGGCTTACCGATAGGGTTACAGAAATGGTGAGGAAAGAAAAAGTGGAGTTGAAGAGATATGGAAAAACCTGAGAGGCCGTTGATAACCGAGGATGGTTTACGCACAGACGGGAGAGGGCCAAGAGATTTAAGGCCTGTAAAGATAGAGGTCGGAGTGGTTAAGAACGCAGACGGCTCAGCCTATATAGAACACGGTAAGAATAAGATACTCGCCGCTGTCTATGGACCCAGCGAGACGCATCCTAGACACTTCGCCCTACAAGATAGAGCGCTTCTAAGATGCAAGTATCACATGGCTCCCTTCTCGGTTCAAGATAGAAAGTCGCCTGCGCCTTCCAGGAGGGAGGTGGAGCTCTCTAAAGTCATCAGAGAGGCCTTAGAACCGTCGTTGTTTCTGGAGTATTATCCCCGCACTTCGATTGACATCTTCATCGAGGTTCTCCAAGCAGACGGTGGAACCCGATGCGCCAGCGTCACGGCGGCTTCGATAGCCTTGGCCGATGCGGGTATCCCGATGAGAGACATGGTGGTTGCCTGCGCCGCCGGGAAAATCGACGGCCATATAGTCTTAGACTTGAACGACATCGAGGATAAGAACGGTGAGGCAGATATGCCGTTGGCTATGATGCCTAATAAGGGGTTGATCACCCTACTCCAGATGGACGGTTCAGTGACCGAGGAAGAGTTTAAGCAGATGCTTGAACTAGCCGTCGAGGGCTGCAACACGATCTATCAGATCCAAAAGAAGGCCTTGAAATCAGCTTTCATAAAAACAGCCGAGGAGGTTTGATCCATGCGTTTCTCCAAGTTCATCACAAACCTAGAAAGAAAACAGATGTTAAACCTGCTTTCTACAGGCAAGAGAATAGACGGTAGAGACCTATACAGTTACAGAGAGGTTAAGATCGAAACGAACGTTATCGAGCGAGCCGAAGGTTCTGCGAGGGTTTACCTAGGTGATACAGACGTCTTAGCCGGAGTTAAGATCGACGTCGGAGAACCTTTCCCTGACGTGCCGAACGAGGGGGTTCTCACGGTAAATGCGGAGCTCGTGCCTTTTGCTTCACCTGCCTTCGAGCCGGGCCCTCCAGACGAAAACGCCATCGAGTTAGCTAGGGTGGTTGATAGAGGAATAAGGGAATCCAAGGCTATAGACTTAACTAAGCTCTGTATAATCCCCGGGAAGAAGGTATTCGTCGTCTACATCGACGTCTACGTCTTGAATCACGGCGGAAACTTGATAGATGCTTCAGCTCTGGCAGCGTTGGCCGCGTTACTCAACACGAAGATGTACAACTACGAGCTGGTCGGCGAAGAACTCAAGATATTACCCGGATACCAGCCTCTACCCGTAAGAAACTATCCGATAGCCGTCACATTCGGCAAGGTGGCGGACTATGTAGTACTCGACCCATCTTTAGACGAGGAGCAGATAATGGATGCTAGGTTAACGATAACCATAGATAAAGATAAAAGGATCTGTGCAATCCAGAAAGGTGTAGGCGGCTACTTCACCCTACAGCAGGTGATGGATATAGCCAAGATAGCGAGTGAAAAATCTGAAGATCTTAGAAAGTTAGTGTTGAGTGAGTGTAGATGAAGAAGAGAATTAATCCTGTGAGAGGATTCGGAGCCAGATACGGCGGCACGGTCAGGAAGAAGTACATCAGAGTGGTAACTGTCCTTAAGAGGAGGTACAGGTGCAGCAACTGTGGTTCCACGTCGGTGGTCAGAAAAAGCATAGGAGTATGGACCTGCAGGAAGTGTGGGTTAACGTTTGCTGGAGGAGCTTACGTTCCAGTAACGAAGATCGGCGTGATGGCTGGTAGGATAGCTAGGAGATCTTGAGATCAGGTTTCTGTCGATGTTCGATGGAGGCCGAGGCTGAAGTCCACGTAAAGATGCCTAGAGAGCTGCTTAAGATAGCCTTAGACTCCCTACTCCCAGAGACTAAGGTCTCATTTCCCAGAACCAAAGTTAAAGTCGATCTTCTAAACGGTGAGCTAATCCTTCGGTTCGAGGCTAAAGACACATCTGCGTTAAGGGCTGTCTTAAACTCATATCTCGGCTGGCTAAAGATGGTAGACGAGGTCTACAGGAACCTCAAGCGGCTGGCTCATCATAGCCCTAGAAAAAAGATTTAAGTTAAACGGTACTAAACAGATTGTATTCATAAGTGATTTAAGAGAAGAGTGGTCTGTATGAGTGAAGACCTTTCGAGGCTTCCACCCCAAGTCCAGGAGCGGCTCCTACGGTTTCAGCAGCTCCAGCAAACTCTCCAGTCTGTTCTAACCCAGAAGCAGCAGCTAGAATTAGAGTTGACTGAGGTGGATCAAGCGCTCGACGAGCTCAAAAACCTAGAGGAGGATGCCGTTATATACAAGTCTATAGGCTCGCTACTCGTGAAGGTAGGGAAGACGAAGATAACCGAGGACCTGAAGGAGAGGAGGGAACTCCTGAACATGAGGATAAGCGTGTTGGGTAGACAGGAAGAACGTCTTAGAAGTCAACTGAAGGACCTTCAGGAGAAGCTTCAGAGAGACCTGCGTCCGGTGAATCCTTAAACCGAGAGGTCGGAGGGGCTCTAACGTTCCACGTATAACAGCAGAAGTTATGGAGGAGATCTGCGAGATAGCGGAGAGTTCTGCTAGAAGATTCCTGCTTTCTAAGATCCCCTCTAACAGGTTGAGAGACATAGACTTCAGCATCGACGTCGAGGGGGAAATCCCGTTAAACGTGGAGATGGAGCTCAGGGTGACGTTGACGAGAACCCATGCTAGAGAGGTTTTATCCAAGTTTAGCCTCGAGGAACTTGTAGATGAGGCTCTAAATAGAGCGTTCAAGGCCGTTGAAAGTTACCTGAGGGATCGGAGATTAGACTACAACCTTTAATATCCATCGTCGAGAAGACTAGGTCTAGGCACGTTCTCCTTATATGCCATCAAAACGCCGATCCAGACTCCATATATTCTGCTTATGCCCTCTCCAAGCTTCTCGGGAAGGTGGTTCCAGGCTTAAAGGCTGAGATAACGGCGGACGGTTTAAGCAAACTCTCTAAAAGCTTCTTTAACAGTCTTCCGGTGGATCTAAACTTAGAGCCAAAGTTCGAGGAGTTCGAGGTTATAATAGTCCTCGACGCTAATAACTTAGAACAGCTTGGCAGGTTCGGTGTCGAGGTGAAGAAATCCAAGCTACCTGTCGTAATAGTGGATCACCATAAACCTCCGGTCGAGAAGGGATTTCCCGTAGCTCTAGATATAGTGGACGATAAAGCCCGGTCTACCTGCGAGATAGTTTACCGGCTGTATGAGGAGGCTGGAGTGAAGGTCGAAGGAGACTTAGCCGAAGCGATCTTTCTCGGCATAGCCTTCGACACACAACTCTTCAGGTACGCCAACGCCGAAACCTTTCTGATAGTGTCTGAACTTGTGAAGGCTGGGCTAAAACCAGAGGAACTCCTAGACCTATTCACATCTTCCATTGATAATCCCGAGAGGATTGCTAGGATAAAGGCCTCTAAGAGGGCTAAAACTCTCATGCTTAACGGCTGGCTTATAGCGATCTCCCATGTTAGCTCATATCAAGCCTCTGCGGCTAGGGCTCTAATCAACCTAGGCTACCATCTCTCGATAGTGTGTGGAGAGAGGTCTGGTAGGGTTCAGGTTAGTCTAAGATGCACTAGGGAGTTCCATGAGAAGACTGGGATAGACCTTGCCTTAGACTTGGCGGAGCCTCTTGGGAAGCTTCTTAAGGGTGCTGGAGGAGGACACTCCACGTCTGCCGGCGTCAACGGATACGGAAGCTTGGAGAGGGCTATGGAGCTCTGCGAGTCCATCTTAAAGGAGCTGTTAACTACTCGAAAGTAGATAGTTACGTTTAAATTAGTATTTAGTCCCGAAAAGTTAAGGGATCAGATTGCCTATCATAGAAGCAAGAGGTCTAACCTACACCTATCCAGGAGGATCCTCCCCCTCCTTAAGAGACGTTAGCTTCAAGGTGGAGAGGGGGGAGTTCGTCCTTCTGACAGGACCAAGCGGATGCGGTAAGACCACCCTGTGTAGGTGCCTTAACGGTTTGATCCCCCACTTTTATGGAGGAACCTTAAAAGGCGAACTTATGGTCTCAGGATTAAAGGTTACCGAGCATCCTATACATGAGTTAGCCCTTCACGTCGGGCTGGTCTTTCAGAACCCGGAGAATCAGATATTCGCTCTATCGGTCGAGAAAGATGTAGCCTTCGGCCTCGAGAATCTAGGCATGGAGAGGGAGGAGATGAGGAGGAGGGTGGAATGGGCTCTCGACGTCACAGGAATCAGGGAGCTGAGGAATAGGGCTCCGCATGAGCTTTCTGGTGGACAGCAGCAGAGGGTTGCTATAGCGGGAGTCCTTGCCATGCGACCTGAAATACTGGTCTTGGACGAGCCCACCTCCTTCCTCGACCCGCTCAGCGCCGTTAGGATACTAGATATGATAAAGAAGCTGAACGAGGAGGGTTTAACCATAATACTGATCGAGCATAGACTGGACATAGTCTCTAGGTACGTCGACCACGTTATGATAATGAATGAGGGTTCGATAGTTCTAGACGGTAAACCCAGAGAGATCTTTCAATCCCTATACCCTGAACTTCTAGGAGTAGGCTTACCGAAGGTCGCTAAGCTCTTCAATATGCTCCGAAACGACGGCCTGAACTTTAAGGACGTACCCTTAACCCCGGAGGAGGCTTCGAGGATCGTGGAGGAAGCGTTGCATGATCGAGGTCGATAACCTGTTTTATCGGTATCCAAGCGGTGTCGAAGCGCTTAGAGGAGTATCGCTAAAGGTTCGGAGAGAGGAGTTCTTAGCGATCATGGGGAAGAACGGGGCCGGCAAAACGACTCTGGTTAAACACTTTAACGGTCTGCTGAAGCCTACCAGAGGTTCGGTGAAGGTCGACGGGATAGACACTAGGGATCTGAGTGTCGCAGAGCTCTCTAGGAAGGTTGGACTCGTCTTTCAGAATCCCGACCACCAGCTCTTCTGTGAAACCGTGGAGGAGGAGATAGCCTTTGCCTTAAAGAACTTCGGCTTCGACGAGGAAACCGTCGAGAAGCGTGTAGAGTGGGCTCTCCACCTTCTAGACTTGGAGCGTTACAGGAAGTCTTCACCGCTTATCTTGAGCGGTGGTGAGCGTAAACGTGTGGCCCTAGCCTCTGTGTTGGCTTGGGATCCAGAGGTGCTGGTTTTGGATGAGCCTACCATAGGACAAGACCAACGTCAAAAAGAAACTCTGCGGCAGTTCATCCTCCAGCTAAACGCTCAAGGTAAGACGGTAGTGATGGTGACCCACGACGTCGAGTTTGTAGCCGAATGTAAGCCTAGGGTAGTCTTGATGTCTGATGGAAATATAATAGCGGACGGCGAAGCTAAGTCCGTCTTAACGGACTTTAAGATTCTCAGGGAGGCGTCGATAATCCCGCCTCAGATAACCCAGCTATTCTCTAGCATAACGAAATACGGCTTCCCCTGCGACGTGATAGACCTCTGGGAGGCTAAGTCCATCCTTCACGAAGCCCTGTTGGGAGGAAAAGTTTAGATGAGTTTTCTCGAGGGCTTCAGGTTTAGGGTTACGGACTCCCTGATGCATAGGCTCGACCCACGTGTAAAGTTTCTCTACGTATGCGTGATATTCGTGATAGCCGTCACGTTCACAGACCTTCTAGTTCAACTCTTGCTCTTCATCTTGCAGTTTCCCGCCGTTTATCTAGGTAGAGTGTACAGGCAATGGGTGAAGTCGATGCGTGGAGCGATCTTCCTCGCAGTGTTCATCTTAGCTTCCATCCTGCTGTCCCAATACTTCTATTATGGGCATACCCTACTCTTAAGCGACTTCGAATATGCCATAGCGATGTCTATGCGATTTGTGGTTCTAGTAGCTTCCTTCTCTATATTCTTTCTGACCACGTCGCCGGACTATCTTGGCTTAGCGTTGGAGCAGAGCGGCGTCCCGTACCAATTCTGCTTCGCCTTCGTCACGGCCGTCCGCTTCGTTCCCGTTCTAGCTGACGAGGCTCAGAGGGTAATCGACGCCCAGAAGTCTAGGGGAATGGAGCTCGAGAAAGGTAACTTCATGAAGAGGGTTAGAAACTACATTCCGATACTCGTACCCCTGATAGTTAACGCCGTGAAGAGAAGTCTGGAGCTGGCGGAGTCTATGGAGTCTAGGGCTTGGGGTAGCTCCAAGAAGAGAAGCAGCTACTACACGCTTAAACTTAAACGTGGAGACTACGCTCTAGCAGTCGTCTCTCTCGCAGCGCTCTCTGTAAGCCTATACATCAAATACCTTGTGATGCAGGGTTTAGTTAGGATACCCATGGTTCTCTCTCTGATCCTGAAGACCTGAGAGCGGAGAGCGTTTGCTTTAAAGATGTTCAAAAAAATTTAAATCTTCTTTCGTTCCATATTCTGCAAAAAACTCTGAACGGAGTAGGTTGAAATAAGGAAGAAATGGAAGAAGAAGAGGATCAGACGCTTAAAGAGAAAGAGGAAGAAGAGGCGTGAAAGGTATAAGTAGCCTTTCCTCGCACGAGCGCCTCGCAGCCATGTAGTCTATCTTCCATTTCTCGGCTTCTTCATCTTTCGAGTTGCATAACCCGGTTATGAACTAACGTGCGAACCTCCTTTTTTTAAAATGCAACATTCAAGAGACTGTGAAATGAGAGCCGGATTAGAACGGAAAGATTTAATAACACTTTGAGTTCTCTATCTAGAACCTAGATTAAGGGTTAAGAAAATTAAAGGAAGAGAGGGGAGAAAAGATTCCACGGTTCAAGCAGGTAGATGA
>CAZVJZ010000029.1:5030-13547 GCA_964627655.1 uncultured Candidatus Bathyarchaeia archaeon | reverse complement strand
AAGACTCCATAGAAACCTTAGTCAAAATCTTTCAAGATAGACGGGTCGTCGGCGCAACCTGCAAGATAATGCCTCAGAGATCCAGCCCTCCGGTAAGAGTCTTCTTCACGTTCTATAACCTACTCATACGTTTAACAGCATTCTTTAAACCTCATTCGAGAGGAGAGTTCCTTGCTGTGAGGAGGGAAGCATTCTTTAGGGTGGGAGGATTCAACGAAGAGATCCGTTGCATAGAAGACCATGACCTAGCGATCAAGCTGTCCAGGGTCGGCGTCTTTAAGTTTATAAAAGACTTGACGGTCTACGAGTCGATGAGGCGTTTCCGTAGGTTAGGATTTATAAAAGTGATCAAAAGCTGGATCATCAATTACTGCACTTACATGGTTAAAGGTAGACCGCTTTATAACCAGTGGCAGCCGGTTCGATGAAGAATGCCAGAATCGGCCAGCACTCTCGAAGTCGCAGATAAATAAAGAAAAAATGTTAAACGCTTTCAAAGGAAAAGTTCTCTAGTTTTGTAGGAGTGGAAGACCTCTTTTAGAAGGGAAAAGTTAAAGAAACCTTGGGTGAGTATTGAGGGTTCCCTGAAACAGTTTGTGAAGCAGTCGTTGCACTTCACGTTCTTAAGGAACCTAGGCTCCTCTCCCTTAAGTATGTTGAAGAGCTTATCCTTCACGAAGCAGGGATAGACGTTTCCCTCCCAGTCGACGTAGACTACGCCTTCCCCGCCTTTACAATAGAAGTTCGGTGGTTTGTTTTCATGAAACCTTATTATATCCTCGATGTAGGTCGTTAAGTTAGCTATAGCCTTCCCCTCCTTCTTCAGTTTCAGAATAGTCCTTAAACTCCCCTCTAGGTTTCTGTATGAGACCTCCTCCTCTGAAAGGTTTTGGCCGAGGGAATAGAAGGGGCTATTCGTTTTAACAGGGTAACAAAAACCGAAAGGCACGCCGAGCTTCTCATTCACGTATTCGATCAACCTTTCGACCCCGTCTCTCAAGACATAAGAGTTTAAGAACGTTAAGGTGTGGGTCCTTAGACCTATTTCCTTACAAAACCTTATGGTTCTCTCCTGTTTATCCTTTATCCCCTTATGCCTCCTTATCCTCTCACAGATCTCTGGATCCCAGTGGTCGAAGGAGACGGAGAGTAGGTAGAGGCCAGCCTTCTTCAGCTCAACTAAAGTGCTTTCAGAGGCTGTCCCGTTGGTCGTCATCGCCGTGACAAGGCCGAGGTCGCTCGCATATCTAACTATCTCCGCTACGTCTGGATGTAGGGTGGGCTCCCCACCTGTAAGGTAGACGATGAGAAACCTGTTCTTGTAGAGGAAGTCCAAGATCTTCTTGGCGTCTTCGAGGCTTATGGTTTTAGGAGGCTTCTTGTACATGTCGCACATTACACACCTACAGTTGCATCGGGTCGTTATGGCGAACACCGCGGTTTTTCTGAAGCCTTTAAGGAACCTCATGAGGATTTCTCTAGTATTGGTCATATGAGCCGCCGTCCCAAGCGTATTCGAGAGCGTCTGTCAGTTATATATGCTTTATATAAATTTATAAAATGATGAACAAGAGACGAATCGCTCGGTTACTCCATTTCTATAGTCGCTGGAGGCTTCGGGGTTACGTCATAATACACTTCAGAAACGTTTCTACAGGCGTTCATTATCTTATCTGCAACCCTAGAAAGAAGGACTTTAGGTAAAATAAAGACTTTAGCCGTTAAGAAGTCTTTCGTTTCTACAGAGCGTAAAGCTACCACGTAGGGTCCGGCCTCTCCTCTGCTTCCGATCGCATATAAAACCCTCGTTATCGAAGGTATATTCATCGTTATCTCGGCTTGCGATGGAAATAGATCTTCAACATTTTTTAGGATCAGGCCTCCGTCTTTATCCAGAAGTTTTATGCCTAAGATTCTTCCGTAAACACGTCTGCCTTCTCTCACCCCCGTGCCTCTATCCCTAAACAACTTTAAGGAAACCGAGTTCTCTGGTAAACCACAGGTCTTCGACAGGACGCTTACCGCCTTACCGTAGATCTCTAAGTCTTTCTCTTCGACGTTATCTATTACGACCGGGAAATATTGGGATGGCCCAAAGGGAGCGAGTTCCTCCTCGACGATCAGGGTAGCCTTCTTAACAGTCTCGACTTTCTCTTTCGTTATTTCCCCTAAGACCCTAACTGAGAGTCCGGGTCCGGGGAACGGTTGGCGTTCGACTATCTCTTTCGGTAGGTTTAGGTGTTTAGCTACTTCCCTAACCTGCCATTTAAGCAGGGAAGCTAAAGGCTCTACAACCTTAAACCCATATCTCTCGTCTGTGCGGATGCCTATCTGCTCAAGAACGTTATGCTGAGTCTTTATTCCACCTTTTGTTTCGATTATATCTGCAAGTATAGTGCCTTGAACAAGATACTTGCATCCTCTATCTCGAGCGACCTCCGCTAGAGTATTATAGAACGTTTCGCGGAAGATCCTCCTCTTCTCCTCGGCGTCCCTAACACCTGAAAGAGCGGAGAGAAACCTTTCCTTGACATCGACTATGTCTACTTGGAGGTTTAGGGGAGGTTTTGAAAGTACGTCTCTCACCCTCTCAGGTTCACCGATCCTCATGAAACCGTCGTCCAGAATTACGCAGACGAGTCTCTCTCCGATCGCCTTTCTAGTTAAAACGGCGCTTGTCGTGCTGTCTACTCCTCCAGAGACGGCGACCAGCGCTTTTTCCTCGCCTATAGTGTCTTTAATCACCTTTATCTGGTTTGATACAAAGTTCTCAGCGTCGAAAATTTGAGTCATCTATTCTCAAATCACCTCTTATCTCGTAATCGAGAACTTTAGTTACCCTCCACAACCCTATAAACTTAGTTAATGTTTATAAATATTCACAATCGCGAAACCGGTATGGTTAGCAGAGAAGCATAAGAATAGTTTAATATATTTTTATTGCTTAACAAGATAAGATATTAATTATGGTGGTTGAACGTGAAGATAGTAACCGTTCTCTTACCTGAGGCTCATCTGGCCGGTTTAGACGAGTTAGTGAGGATGGGGATGTATCCGAGTAGGAGCGCTGCCATAAGAGCCGCCGTCAGGGACCTGTTGAAGAGGGAACTCTGGAGAAGGGAGAGGGAACGATAGAGATTAATAGGGTTCCGTCTCTAATATTATCGACGGCCTAACCGATGAAGAGCCTTCAAGTTAAGATTAAACGGATGAGAAACGGACGGACTTCTGAGGTTAGGTCGTTTCCTCAAGTTATGTAAGGTTTAACTAGGTCTCTAAGTTTTCTCGCCTCTTCCACCGGTCTACTGGACCGTGTTATAGTCCTGCCTACAATGAGGTAGGAGGCCCCTGAAGTCACGGCCTCTATAGGGTCACCGCCCTGAAGACCTATCCCAGGTGAGTAGATCGGAATCTCGTCTCTAACTATATCCTTCACTTCTGAGATCTTCTCCGGTCTAGTAGCGCCTACCACCACTCCGTCAGCATGCCACCTTAACGCTTTCTTAGCGAACACTACGTATTGAGGGTATGTCTTACCGTCTTCTGGGTCTTGCACGGTCTGACCGTATCCCTCTACGGCGCCTGGATGGCTCATGTAGACGAGGAGAATCACTCCTCTTCCCATGCTTCTAGCCTTCTCGAAAACCGGTTTCAGTCCCCCCTCCCAGCCGATGAAGGGGTTTGCTATCAAAGCGTCGAAGCCAGCCTCGAATATGTAGGTCGAGGCTTGGAGGTTTGTGTGTCCAACATCGTTAAGCTTCAAGTCCATTATCGAGGGTAAGCCGTAGCTCTCAGCCTCCTTCACCAGCTCTTCGACCCCGTCGAAGAGGCCTAGCGGTAAGAGAACCTGTAAGTTTATCTTTATGGCGCAGATGAATCGTTGAGTCTCTCTAAGTAGATAGAGACTACGGTTAAGGATCTCGCTTGGGGATCCGCCGTAAACGTCTAAAGCTAAAACTATGTTTGTTTTCTTCTCCTCAGAAGCCTCCTTAATCCTCTCTCTAAACGACAAGGTCCTACCCTCATGAAGTAATAGACGTCGACATCGATCTCTAAGACCCGTAAGCCTTAAAAGTTGCGCCTCATAATTGAATGAGGGTTTCGTTGAGGGGAGAAGCCTACACTCTGAAGGAGGCCTCTAAGAGAGCAGTTCTCGTTTTGGAAGACGGTACTCTCGTCGAGGGTGTGGGTTTCGGCGCCACCAAGAAGGTCACGGGAGAGGTAGTCTTCAACACCGGGATGGTCGGTTATACAGAAGCCTTGACAGACCCCTCCTATAAAGGCCAGATCTTAATGCAAACTTATCCGTTGATAGGAAATTATGGGATATGCTCGAAGCACTTCGAATCTAATGGGCCTAAAGTCGAAGGCTACATTATTCATGAGTTATGTAGGCAGCCGAGCCACCATACGTCTGAGAAGAGGCTTGACGAGTGGCTCGAGGAGGAGGGTATACCCGGAATAGAGAGGGTCGACACGAGATACTTAACGAAGAAGATCAGGGTTCAGGGAGTGATGCGTGGGATCCTTCAGGTCTACGAAGCCGGAGAAGAACCTGACTTTCGGGAGCTGTTAGAGGAGTCGATGAGTATACCAGACCCCTATGAGCGGGACCTTGTAGGCGAGGTGGCTACAGATAAGCCGTATAGGATGGACTGCGGAAGCGAGATAGAAGTTGTGCTAATCGACTGCGGGGTTAAGAGGAGCATCGTGAGGAGCCTCCTCAACGAAGGCTTAAACGTTATGGTGGTTCCTCCAACATACGATGCTGACAAGATCTTAGATTACGGTCCTGCCGGAATTGTTGTATCTAACGGTCCCGGAGACCCTAAGAAGTGCGATGTGATCGTAAAAACTATCTCAGACCTGATCGAGACCGGTCTCCCGGTCTTCGGTATATGCCTCGGAAACCAGCTTATCTCCTTAGCTCTTGGAGGAGACACGTATAAACTGAAGTTTGGACATAGAGGGCAGAACCATCCATGTATGGACCTTAAGACTAAACGCTGCTTCATAACGAGCCAGAACCATGGCTTCGCCGTGAGCGCGGATTCTCTCAAAGACACGGGCCTCGAGATAACTATGATCAACGTGAACGACCGAACAGTAGAGGGGATTAGACATAGGAAGAAACCGGTCTTCGCTGTCCAGTTCCATCCAGAAGCTTCTCCGGGGCCGAATGACACGCACTTCCTGTTTCGGGAGTTTAAGAGGGAAATCGAGAAAAGGGTGGAGAGGACCTGAGATGCCGAGGTTCGAGACCGTCAAGAAAGTGTTGGTCATCGGTAGCGGTGGAATAGTGATCGCGCAAGCTGCAGAGTTCGATTATAGTGGTTCTCAAGCCCTGAAGGCCTTAAGGGAGGAAGGAATCGAGACGGTCTTAGTGAACCCTAACGTCGCCACGATACAGACGAGCATGAGGATGGCTGACAGGGTCTACTTGGAACCATGTACCCCAGAGTTCGTGGCGCAGATACTCAAGAAAGAGAGGCCTGACGGCATTCTTCTAGGGTTTGGTGGCCAGACAGCCCTAAACGTTGGGGTTCAACTCGCTAGGTCTGGGGTTCTCGACGAGCTAGACGTAAAGGTTCTCGGAACGTCCATCAGGTCGATCGAGATCACGGAGGACCGTCTTCTATTCAAGAAGGCTATGGAGAAGGCTGGGGTGCCTATACCTTCGAGCGACGCCGCCTACTCTGTGGATGAAGCCCTGGAGATAGCCGACAGGGTCGGTTATCCCGTAATCGTTAGGACTGCCTACATGCTCGGCGGTGGAGGGTCAGGAAAAGCCTACAACCCTAAAGAGTTAAGGGGGATAGTCGAGAAAGCCCTCGAATGGAGCTTCGAGAGGCAGGTCCTTATCGAGAGGTATCTCGAGCACTGGAAGGAGATAGAGTACGAAGTTATGCGCGACTATGCGGATAACGCTATAACGGTCGCTGCCCTAGAGAACTTCGACCCTCTAGGAATCCATACAGGGGACAGTATAGTAGTAGCACCAACGCAGACCTTGACGAACCGGGAGTATCAGATCCTCAGGGACGCTTCCATACGGGTCATAAGAGGAGTTGAGGTAGTCGGTGAATGCAACATACAGTTCGGTCTAGACCCTAACAGCGAGGACTACGTGGCTATAGAGGTTAACCCAAGGATGTCTAGGTCGAGCGCCTTAGCTTCGAAGGCTACGGGATACCCGTTAGCGTATATAGCCGCCAAGCTAGCGATCGGTTACACCCTACCTGAGTTAATAAACAAGGCTACCGGGGTCACCACAGCCTGCTTCGAGCCAGCGTTGGATTACGTGGTCGTCAAGATACCTAGATGGGACTTCAACAAGTTCCCCGGCCCCGTCGACCGCCGTTTAGGCTCGATGATGAAGTCTGTAGGCGAAGTAATGTCTATTGCGAGGAGCTTCGAGGAGGCTCTCCAAAAGGCCGTGAGGGAACTGGAGATCGGCAAGATAGGGCTTGTCGGAAACCCTGAAGACGACATACCTGAGCCGATAGAGAAACTTAAGGAAGACCTCGCCAACCCCACCGACGAAAGACTCTTCAAGATAGCTAAAGCGTTGAAGCAGGGCTTCTCGGTCGACGAGATCCATGAGCTCACAGGCGTGGATCGATGGTTCCTATACAAGATAAAGAACATAGTCGACATGGAGAGGAAGCTTAAATCCCTGACTTTCAGAGAGGACGACAAGAACCTAGCCAGATATATAAGAGAAGCGAAGAAGCTTGGCTTCTCCGACAAGCAGATCGCTAAGTACCTTAAAGTCGACGAGCTGGACGTCAGACGGCTTAGAAAGAAGTTCAGGATACTACCCTCCTTCAAGATAATAGACACTATGGCCGCTGAGTGGCCGTCCCAAACAAACTACTGCTACCTAACCTACGGGGACGTCGAGGACGACGTTAAGTTCGAGGAGAAGAAGAAGGTTTTAGTCTTAGGTGCAGGCTGCATAAGGATAGGGAGTAGCGTCGAGTTCGACTACTGCACGATGCACACCGCTTGGTCGATGAAGGAGGAAGGGATAGAAGAGGTTATAGTAGTCAACAATAATCCGGAAACCGTGTCGACAGACTACGACATGTCAGATAAACTCTACTTCGAGGAGATCACGCTAGAGAGGGTTCTGGATATAATAGATAAGGAGAAGCCGATGGGAGTCGTCGTCAGCGTCGGCGGGCAGACACCTAACAACCTAGCCTTGCCCTTGGCTAAGCTAGGCGTCAACCTCCTAGGTACATCGGCGGAGAGCATAGATGCGGCTGAAGATAGGTCTAAATTCAGCGCGCTACTCGATAGGCTGAAGATACCGCAACCCATCTGGAGCAGCCATAAATCCCTCGAAGACGCTATACTGTTCGCTGAGAAGATAGGTTACCCTGTTTTAGTTAGGCCTTCATACGTGCTTTCCGGGGCTGCCATGCGTGTGGCTAGAAACGAGGAGGAACTCAAGGAGTACCTGCAGTTGGCGACGAAAGTCTCTCCAGAGCATCCAGTTGTTATAAGTAAGTTCTTCGAGAACGCCAAGGAGGTCGAGGTGGATGCTGTCGGCGACGGAAGGCATGTGTTGATCGGAGCCGTAATAGAGCATATCGAGCTAGCCGGGACGCATAGCGGAGACGCTGTAATGGTCATCCCCCCGCAAACCTTGCCTATATCCGTGATCAGTAGGATAGAGTACTACACTAGGATAATAGCCAATGCTTTGAAGATTAAAGGTCCATTCAACATACAGTTTCTGGTTAAGGACGGTGTAGTGTACATAATCGAGCTTAACCTGAGGGCTAGCAGAAGCATGCCTTACACGAGCAAGTCTACCGGGATACCCCTGCTCTGGATAGCGGGTAAGGTTATGCTTGGAAAGACGCTGCTGGATTTAAGGTTGTTGAAGAGTCCTAAGATGCTTCACGTCTCGGTTAAGGCTCCTACCTTCTCTTTCATGAGGCTTAAAGGCGCAGACCCGGTCTTAGGAGTCGAGATGACCTCCACCGGTGAGGTGGCATGCATGGACTATGACTTCGCTTCAGCACTTATAAAGGCGTTGATAGCGTCTAACATGAAGGTGCCTAAGCCCGACCAGCCAATCTTGATAACGGTCAGGAAGGAAGACTATGAGAAGGCTGTTTCGATAGCTAAGAAGCTCTCCTCGGCGGGATACCCGATCTACGCGACCAAAGGCACGGCTGAAGTCCTGAAGAAGTCTTTCTTGGAAGACGTTAAGGTCTTCAAGAAGATACATGAACTCGACGATAACGACGAGAGTATAATCGAGAGTCTCTCTAGACATGAGATAGGTATGGTGATAAACACCCCACATGTCCTCAACAGGAACAGCATAGACGACACATACAAGATAAGGAGGACAGCCGTAGAGTTCTTCATACCTGTTATAACTAGGATCGAGACTGCTGAGGCCCTCGCGGACGCGTTGATCAAGATGGGTGGTGAGCTTAGGATCAGGCCTAGGCCTTTAGACGAGTACCTCCTAGGCTCCCGCTTCCTACGCTACAT
>CAZVJZ010000029.1:0-5020 GCA_964627655.1 uncultured Candidatus Bathyarchaeia archaeon | reverse complement strand
GGATGAAGATTGCTATGACTATCAGGGCAACCAGTTTCCTGCTGAGGCTCACCTTAGAGACCGTGTCCAGCGGGTCCGGGTGAGGCTGAAACATCGTGAATAAGGCGAAAAGCGCAAAGAACCAGTAGGAAGTGAGGAATAGGAAGCCTATAGCCAAGAAGCCTAAGATGCTTCTACCCCTTCTGCCTAAGAAGCAGTAGGCTATATGGCCTCCGTCGAGCTGACCTGCCGGTATCAAGTTAAGCATGGTGACTAAGATTCCCACGTAGCCTGCAAAAGCCACCGGATGAAGGATTATCTCTAGGTACGGAAGATGGTTCGGGTTCGGCGGGACCTCTAACAGCCTGAGAATTAAATGCTCATACAAGATCGGTGGAGGTAACGCGCCTGGCTGAAGGGTTTTAACCCACCTAAGCTCTGAGAGAGGTAAACCTATGATCGTGACTATGACGGCCACCACGAAACCTACGATCGGACCCATGGCACCCAGGTCGAATAAGGCATCCTTATTCGGGATCATCGATTTCTGGCTTATAACTGCGCCGAACGTACCTAAAGGCGGAGGCCCCGGAATGAAGTAGGGGTCGCTTGCCTCTAGGCCATGCTTCCTTATCGCTAATTTATGCCCCATCTCGTGAAGCCCTAAAACTGACATTATAGCAGCCGTGAATAGGCCTGCGTTCAAGAGAGGATTCTGGAGCCTCATGGACTGTAGGAAACCTGCAACATAAGTCGTGCATATGGTGGCGAGGAAGAGCACAAGGTTTATCTTTCTATTGCTCGGCTTCGCCGGGATCTTTCTGAAGACTTGAACCCGAATCCTCCCGTTAATCCTCCTCATGGTGGCCAAATAGCCTATGCGGTCTAAGTCTCTCAGTAAGGCGAGAAACCTCTTCTTCATATCCGGTATCTCACTCACATAGAAGGTTGGTGCGTTAAACTCGAACATTTCCTCCTCAACAGGGAAATGCCTCTCCACAAAATTTCTGAAGTCCTCGAAGAGAGGCTCGCCGCCCTGAGGGCTCTTCACTTCTTCCATAACCTAAACCTCTACGGACTAAAGCTTATAGAGCTGCAGAGATATTAGAACTTTACGAGAAGGGTTAAGATGAGGCGGTGGGCCACCGATGCTCGACGCCTGGTGATTCACCATCCCCCCTAAACCGAGTCTCCTATCCGACCCCCCTGAGCGCCGAGCGTCCGAGCTTAGGTTGCTCCCTCCCGGGCCTGGCCAGGTTCGCTCGGCTAACGTGGTTCACAACCCCCCTACAGGGGTTGCTCCACGACCGTCGGCCCCAGAGGACGAATATTCATCGCCCGGTCTTCGGGGGGTGTGGTGATCCTCGGCGCCTCACATCGGCTTTCGGCCCGTCCTATAGAGGATTTACGGTCGAAGCGCGAGGCTTCTCAGGGAACCCCTAGCTCCCCGCCTAAGGCCCACCGCCGATAATGATCTGTTTCTAAAGATGTATTAAAGGGTATCTGGTGTTCCAGTTTTCTATACGCAATCTTTTTAGCGTTTGAGAGATAAATCTATTTTGGAGGAGTCTGATTGTCTGTTCCTGTTAGGATTGTCGAGAGGAAGAGTGTTCCTGAAGGACTTAACGTACTTCAGGGGATACCTGACGTCGGTCTGGTAGGTGTTATAGCAGCCTCCCACATAATATTTAACTTGAAGATGAAGGAAGTTGCGTATATAGATTCAGACTTGCTGCCTCCGCTGACCGTGCTATACGATGGATTACCGCACTCTCCGATAAGGATATTCGGAAACGATAACCTCTTAGCCTTAGTCTCCGAGATAGCTATTCCAGCTAATGCCTTGCGGCCGGTGATGAAAGCCATAGTAGACTGGATGGAAGAGAAGAAGGTCGATAAGGTGTTCTCGCTTGGTGGAATAGCCGCACCGAACCGACAGGACATAGAGAAACCTAAAGTCTACACCGTGGCCTCGAACGAGGAAACGTTAAAGTTTCTCCGTGAAAGGAATATGAAAGTGATGGAGAGGGGTTTCCTCGTCGGCCCCCAAGCTCTTCTACTGCAATATTGCGCAGAAAGGAAGATGAACGCTACAGCCTTACTGGCAGAATCGTTCTACAACTATCCGGACCCTGAAGCTGCAGCTGCCGTGATAAACGCTTTAAACCAGCTAATAGAGGTTCCAGTTAACGTTCAAGAGCTCCTCGAGAAGGGGGAGGAGATCCGTCTGAAGATGAGGGATATAATGAGACGAACTAGAACAGAGCTCGCTCAGATGAGGAAGGCTAGAGAATACGACATTCCAAGCTACTATGTGGCCTAGGAGGTTTTCCTGTGAGGAGAAGAAGGTCGATATTTGACATAATGTGGGAGTATATGGAAGAGCTCGAGAGAAGGACAGATGAGCTGCTGAGAGAGATGTTCGAGAAGCCTAGCTGGGACTTGGAAACCAGATCCCTCGAGCCGCTGTTCAACATTTCAGTGACCCCAGAGGAGGTGGTTGTTACGGCCGACATGCCCTACGTCGACCCAGAGACGGTCGAGATAGAGAAGCTAGACGAAGACCTGATAGAGGTTTCGGCTAAGATGAGGGTGAAAGTTACCTTCAGAGACCTAGGAATAAGGCATAGAGAAGGCGAGTTCTCGTGCTTCCGTTGTAGAGTTCCGCTCCCTGTGCCTGTGGACGTCGGTAAAGCCAGAATACGGGTTAGGAGAGGGATCTTGGAAATAAGGCTTCCACGGAGAAGAGGATATAGGATCGAAGTCGAGTGAGCCGCCTACAATCTTCACTTTTCGAAATTTTTAAATCCTCTCTCGGTAGACATCTACTGAGTTGCCGTCTACTATGTTCAAAGCAAGCCTCTTCAGAAGGATTAAAGGGATAAGTCCTATACAGTTCTTAATACTTCTTCAGCTAAATGAGGAGTCGAAGTATGGCTACGAGATCTTGAAGACGCTTAGAGAACAGTTTAGGGGTATATGGGAGCCGAAGACCGGGACGATCTATCCTGCTCTGAGGAGGCTTGAAGAAAGAGGGTTTGTGGCCACCGAGCGTAAGGGAGATAAGGACTTCTACTCGTTAACGGATAAGGGGAGCTTACTACTCAGAGAACTCCTCGAACGCCTAGAACACGACATCTACTTCGCAGACAAGTACTATAGTTTCGTCTTCAAGTCTCTGCCAGCCTCCTTCAAGGCTAAGCTGTTCATAAAATGGATCGAGGAGGTGACCGACAAGATACCTTGGCCTCCACTGCTACAGATATTCCTAGATAAAGTCGAGGACAAGGATCTAAAGCTTAGACTCCTCAAGATCATCCGAAGAATACTTCAAGACAGGTTACGTTTCGTCGAAGAAGAGATACGGAAGATTGAATCCTGAGTATGGGATAGTCCACCTATCTTTACTCTGAATCTCAACCGCCACTTTCACCTTTATCGCTGTTCCCTACGCTCATAAACTTTTTTATCAATGCTCCGCTAATGTAACCACACGAGCCTCTTAAGCTTGGTGTCAAAATTGGCTGCTGTCGAAGCCAAAAACTTAGTTAAGCTGTTCGGCTCAGTTAAAGCCTTAGACGAGCTCAGCTTTCAGGTGGAGGAAGGTGAGGTTTACGGGCTTATAGGCCCCAACGGCGCTGGCAAGACTACGACTCTCAGAATTCTGGCTACGCTTCTGATTCCCACTAACGGGGTCGCTAAGATTTTTGGGTTCGATGTCGTTTCCCAAGCTCCGGAGGTTAGACGAATCGTAGCATACCTAGCCGAGGAGGCCGGAGCCTACAGGAACTTGACCGGATATGAGTACCTGTCGATTATAGCTAGGATATATTTTAACTCTAGGCAGAAAGCCCGTGAAGCTGTAGATTGGGCATCTGAGGCTTCAGGCCTCGGAGACAGGATACAGGATAAGGTTAAAACCTACAGTAAAGGTATGAAGAGGAGGCTTCAGGTTGTTAGGGTTTTCATGGTTAGACCTAGGCTGGCCATACTTGACGAGCCCACTGCAGGGCTGGACGTGATACACGCAAACTACATTAGGAGGCTTATAAGAGACTACGTTAGGAGACATGGCACAACCGTTATCCTCTCTAGTCACAACATGCTTGAAGTAGAGTACATATGCGATAGGGTTGCACTCATAAACAAGGGTAGGATCATAGCGGAAGGCTCCCCTAAGGATCTTAAAGCCATGTGGGAGGCCTCGAACCTAGAAGAGGTTTTCGTTAAGGTGGTAGGCGTTGAGTAACCTAATACCGCTCGTAGAGAAGGAGGTTAAAGACCTCCTAAGAGACCCGAGAATCTACATAGGCTTAATAATTCCGGTCATCATCATGCCGATTATAGGTTTCGCCATGTCCGCAGCTATGGAATCCTCGATAAAGACCGCCGTCGGGAGAAGCGTTAAGGTCGCGGTTCTAGACTTGGACAGAACTCAGACAAGCATAGGCTTTATGAGGTTTGCGAACGCAAGCGGACTTAATGTTTTCGAGGTTAAGTCCGACACTGTCGAGAAGGCTCTAGAGAAGCTTAGCAACTATGACGTCAAGATTCTACTTGTCATACCGGAGGGATTCGAATCTAAGCTGAATTCGCTTGAGCGTTCTAGGCTGGAGCTGTACTTCGAGGTTAAGAGTGTAGGCTTCGGAGAGATGAGTGTATTCTCGGCGGTCGAGAATGTTATGGAGCTTTACTCGAAGACCCTAAGCAACACGATCATATCGTCCATTAAACCGGGTGTAAACCCGACTGTAGTTAGGAACCCTCTGAACGTAACAAGCTACACGATCGTTAAAGGTAGGGTTCTAAACGTGCCTCCAAGAGCGATCTTTGGGCAGCTCTTCGTAGGCTATGGTATAATGGTTCCTACCGTGCTCATGGTAGTCTCCATAATGGTGGCCCAGATAGCGGCTACGGCGACCGCCGTGGAGAACGAGGAGAAAACCCTCGAGACCCTCCTAACACTACCGGTTAGCCGGTATGAGATACTCATGGCTAAGGTTATAGGCTCAACCCTTGTAGCCATACTTGGAACCCTGTT
>CAZVJZ010000028.1:0-13614 GCA_964627655.1 uncultured Candidatus Bathyarchaeia archaeon | reverse complement strand
GAAAGAAGCATGTAGATTGAACATTTAAACGAACTTATGTTCTAAACTATTCTATGGAATATGATTTAAGAAATTTCACAAACTAAATTAAATAGAAACTCAGAGGTAGATAAGATGGATAAAATGAATAGAAAAGTTTCAAGAATTATCCATATAGCCCCTCTAGTAGCTCTCCTACTAGCAGTTGGGCTTATGTTCCAAGCGGTATATGGACAGGAGACGATCCAGATATCTATAGAGCGTAGTGGAAAAGGGCTGTCCTTTTATATAAATAAAAATAAACACTGGAGTTGGGCGGGTGAAACCATAGTCAGAATAGGAGGTTCAGAATACACGGCATACTGTATAGAGCCTGAGGTTCAGATAATTCCAGGCTTAAATCAAATGCAGGTACAGCAGGTTATAGATAACTCTTCTTGGCGTTCGATCAGCTATATCCTAACTTGGTATCATCCACCAGAAGACGATAGATCAGCGGCCGAGATTCAAGGAGCTATCTGGCGGTTTCTAGACGTAAATCCCTCATCTTACGGCTCGTCCATATATAACGAAGCCTTAAACAAGGACGTAGTGCGACCAGGCGACACCTTAACTTTAACTCCTCAAAGTGGAGAAACATCTCTAGGAGGGAGTGTAACCTTAAAAGCGAAGTTGACAGATTCTAAAGGAAGACCAAGACCCGGCGTTAAGATACTCTTCAGCACTACTATGGGAACCTTAGACAAGACGGAAGGTATAACGAACGAGAACGGTGAGGTAACCGTCAAGCTTATGTCGACCGAGCTAGGTAAAGCCAAAGTTAAAGCTTGGACAAGAGGTATATGGGTCAACGGGTATCTAACGTCTGACGAGAACCAGGATTTAATCGTTATAGGATATACTACGACCATGACGAAGTTAACCGAAACGAGTAATATCATCTTCACAACCTCCGTTATACCAGAAACCCCATACGGAACTTTAAGCGCTCTAGCCTCCTTAACCTTAGCTCTATTCGCGTTTGCTTTTTTCAAGAGAAGACTGAATCTTAAGTTAAACTAATTTTATTAGTTAACGACGTAGAACTTGCCCGTTTCCCTATCAGGGAAGGGTTTTTGTAGTGGGAAGTAGGCTGATCTACTCCTCAAAGTGGATACTAAGTCATCCTTGACTCGTTATTACTATCTCGAAGCTAAAGTCCGTTATGTCTGTGGCGTCAGGCGAGACTGTAAGAGTTAGAGTTACAGGGATAACTTCTCCTGGTGCAAGGACTCTTCCGTCATAATCCCAATCGACAGATATATATTGAACTGCTTTAGGCGGATTCCAGTTTTGCGTGCTTAGGCTGAGTGTAACAGGGGTGTTTCCGACGTTCTTCACGTAAACCGTGGTATTCGTTGATCCTCCGGCTTCGACTATTCCCCAGTCTATCGAGGAGACTCTAGTAGTGCATTCGCTGTCGGAGTAGACTTCTACCGTGACGTCAGGGGCGGGAACCGTTTCAACTATAGACATGGTATCTAGGAAACCGTCTCCGTCGTTATCGAAATACTTGATTATAACTGCTATGCCGTTTAAGTTCCAATTATTGAAGTTGGACAAGACTTCGGCTGCCACTCTCGTCCCTTCACCGCCTAAACCATATACCAGCAACACATATCGAGTTCCGTCTCTATAGATCTGGATCACACCGTAATCGGCTACTACTCTGCCGTTTCCATCCTTCTCGATACGATATTGATCTCCGGTCGATTGCACATATAGGTATCCACCTGAGGAGTCCCTCACGTAGACTACGGGTAAAACGGGCTTACCCTGGTCATCCCTCAACTCATTGTAGTAATATGCTACCTGATTAACCCCTGGCCCACCTATCACTATGAGGTTACTCGTAGTATCTTTCATTGTGACCTTAACGTTATCGCTATCGTAGACCGATATGTAGCTGTAACAATCCATGGCAGTCTCCAAGTTTATAGGCGTCCCGTTTTCAGCGCTCTCGACCCCGAGGATGTAGGCGATCAACACTCCGCCCATCGTATCCATCGTATGCGCTGCACCGCAGGGTCCATGCGGGTTACTAGTCGGAATTACGATGAAAGTATTAACGTTTGAACCGTTTTCCGGGATGAAGGGTCTAGGAAAATCGGCTAACGTATACTCTTTTCCGCTGTATGCTGTGACAGAAACGCCGCCTGCGGGATTAACGTTTAGGGTTAAGAATAGAGCGGCGAGTAAGAGGAGGGCCGTAAAGGATAGTAAGAGAGCCTTCCTGTTTAACGGGGGCTCGAATGGAAGCCTTTTGACCTTCATTAGAACTCTATTTCAACAGTAATTTTTTTAAGAAAAATACGTTATGAAAAATGATTATTAGATTTTAAATATGTGTTCTAAAAATCTATTTAAGAGAGGAGTTAAATCTATGAACGTTAAACTTTCGGCCGTTCTGTTCTTAACCGCTATCACGTTATCACTCCTCAACATACAGCTCACACATTCATTGATCGACGGCTCACAAGGCAACGGAGAAGACGGACTGAAAGAGTGGAGGATAGTCAACCTAGACGGCGACGTTTCACTTTCTACAGCTGAAGACATAAGATACTGGAACCCTCACATCTTCAGGTTTAGAAAAGATGTGGAATGGACGGTAAACTTTACAGACAAGGTAACGATATACCTGAAGACTAAGGAAGGCGACGGAGGACACGTAGCTACAGGTATGTGGTGGACTGCAGGATTTGATGAAGGAAGAAAGATACCGATCTATGGCAGGGAGGTTCATGTAGAATTCGACGTCAAAGTAGAGAAGTTCTATTATGAGGGACCTGACGAGTGGCTTAGGATAGCTTTAGCGTGCGCCGTCCAGCGGAGAGACGGCAGCATAGTTTATACCGAAACAGATTTTCTTGACAGCCCAAACACTCAGAGACATCCTACAGGAAACGTTTTGTCCGGTGGAGATATAGTCTATCGTGGCGGAGACGTCGTGGAGTTTAAGCTAGACAAAGCGCCGTTAAGGGTATGGAGACACTACAGCGTAGACTTAACCTCCTATATAGAAAGGGGATGGGGGATCAAGGAGGGAGACCTCCTAGAGAGCGTCTATATAGTGGTCGAAAGCGATAAGAAGCCTGTCGAGGTGGAACTTGAGGTAGACAACTTTTGGATTAGCGTGTCACAGACCCACGTATAGGGGTTAATCATCGAAGGAAACCTTAGTGGATTTTATGATCGGCCAAACCGCGTACTGCCGTTTAAGTAGGAAGTCCATAGCCGCTAAACAGTAGATCACAAGTTCTATTAGGACAGCGGCGAAGAAGAAGTGTATCTTCCCTAAGTTCCCGGCTATCTCGTCTTTAAGTATCTTCAGGGCTGTCACAGTCTTCGAGAAGATTAAGGTATCCATAACTGTAGGATATTCACCGGTTAACCTACGGGTCTGGAAATGGCCGTATAGCCATCGTCTCCTCTGATTTATGTAGTCTCGGATGTTCGATGGCATGACGTTGTAGGCTATCGCCTTACGGGAGAACTTGATGAAGCCCTTCCTCCTCGCAACGACCGAGATGTAGGAGTCCTCAGCCGCACATTCTTCAGGTATCTTCTCGACTACACCAGCCCGTATAGCCATGAACTCGCCGCTGCAGTGTGCGGCTAAGCCTGCGTCGTTGAGTGTTATCATGAGCTTCTCCCAGATTCGGTAGGTCATACATGCCAAGTGCCCCATGAGGCCTCGGCTTCTGAACTTCGGATGCTGCATAGGACGGCCGCTAACGACCATTATCTTCGGGTTCCGGAAAGGTAGGAGTAAGTGGTAGAGGCCGTCCTTAACCGGTAGGACGTCTGCCGGAACGAAGGCCAATATGTCTCCACTCGCCGCCTTCATCGCCTTATTCATAGCTGAGGCTTTCCCTCTCCTCTCCTCCTCTTCGATGAGGCGGACCTTAGGGTTCTTAGCCATGAACTCCCTTACTATAGGAACCGTTCTATCGGTGCATCCCGAGGCAACCACTATTATCTCATAGTCCTCTATTTCTGGTGGAAGACGCTGCTCGGACAAGTTGCTGAGAAGGCTTCCGATTCCCTTCTCCTCGTTGTAGGCGCAAACTATTATCGACAGCTTCATCTTTTCATCAACCCCTCCCATTCACTACGAAGCTTCTCTCTCAGGATCTCCTCAGTGCAGTGGCTTCGAACAAACTCTGAGCCTTCGAAACCCTTCTTAGCCAGTAGATCTGGAGTGTTTAGGAGGTTTGAGAGGTCCTCAGCAGCTTTCTCCACATTCTTAGATAAGAGGAAGCCGAGAGTTCCCTCCAAGGGCTTACTTGTGGACGGCTTAAAGGCCGCCACCGGCGTAGCGCAAGCTAGGCTCTCCTGTATGGAGCCGTCGAAGAAGCCGTCTATATCATACAGCTCCATGGGCACTAGGGTCAACATAGACCTGTGATACAGGTCTGGAAGCTCTGAGCGGGAAATGAAGCCCTTAAAAACAACGTTCTTCTCTAGCTTGAGTTTCTGGGCGAACCTTTTACAGAGGGGTAGGCCGGCTCCGTCACCGACGATCGTCAAGTTAACCTCTCTCTTACGTAATAATCTATGAAGGATCAGCAGTAGAAGGATGGGAGACTTCTCTCCGTAGGGATTTATAGCAGGAGGGATTCTCCCCACATAAAGGAGGCTCGTTTCTGGGTCTTTTCTTCTGCCGGGTTTAAAGGTTTTTGGGTCAACCGAAGGCATAGGTACACGAACTGCTTTGCTCAGCACCCCTAATTTGGCGTAAACACGTTCTTCGGGCTTATAGCTGTAAAATATTCTGTCAACCTTCCTAAGCGCTAGGAGGTTCGGTAAATAGAATATTCGTCTCCACCATTTTTGGTTGTAGCCATGTAGCTGCGTGGTTAGAGGACGCTTTAGCAGCCTTTTAATCAACGCAGCCATGTAGGGGAAGGAGAATAGATAATAATGGTGGAAGTGTACAAGGTCTGGCTCATCCCTCCTTAATTCTTTTAGGACTTCGGCGGGATTATGGTCGTTGCCGAACCTTAAGAACGGGGGAAACCTGAACTTAACCGGGAAAACCTTTATGACCCCTAAGTTTTCGTCTTCATAAACCTGCTTCTCGGTTATAGATTGATGGAAACAATATAGGTAAGGTTCCCAACCGAAACTCTTGCAGAATTCTAGGTACTGCTTCGAAAAATGGAATCTCTCGAGCTTTTCATGCAGAGACCAACCGCTGAAACGTTCATCATGCAACAGCATAGTCACTATTCTCACCACGCTTCCACCTCCTAAACACGTAGCGCCAGAGCAAAGCTAGCCAAGCAAAACATAGCACAGTCATAGCAACCCAACGCGTGTATCCAAATGGGCCGTTACAGAAGGCTGTAGCAGCGTTAAGCGTCCATGGGTAAACTATCCATAGGAAGCTTATAGCCGGAACGTGGACCAAGACGAAGATAAGAAGAGGACCCAGATAGCGTGTATAAGCCTCCAGCCATCCCGCATCCGGTTTAAGAGTACGCTTAACATGAAGAAGGAGAGCAGGAAGAGAAGATTCTGTTCAGACACCCAAGAACGCGTCGTGAAGAAGGCTAAACTCGCCAGAAACGAATAGTCGACTATAGATTTAAAGCTGGTATCTGAGACTGTGAAGAGAGAGTAGGTGTAGGTTGTTAAGCAGGCTCCTATCCAAAGATAGTTTAGAAACGATGGCGGCTTAATCCTCGTGTCTATCAACCGTAGTACGTTGAAAAGATTGAAGGGGCTTGCCGCACCATAAGTGTAGTCGTTTCCGTTATCATAATAGAAGTTCGTCGGGGCCAGTTGAGCCGAAAGCGCACAGTAAAGGTTCGATAGAGGCCACTTGAAAATAAGCATCGGAAGGAACGTTAAAAGCGCCAGCAAACTTAACACGCTTAGCAGGTAGGATAAGGCTCTGCCTATCGAACGAGATTTTTTATAGATGAATATAGAGTAGAGCGGCGCAAGTATTATGGCGTATGGTTTAAGAGAAGCCGCGACCGCTAACGATGCGGCAGATAATTCTCCTCTTGAGAAGAGGAGATATGCAGAGAGTATGGAAAAGGCGAATACTAGAACGTCGAACATACCCCAGACCGCTCCTACAATCAAGATGAAGGGGCAAAACTGATAGAAGTTAAAGGCCTTAACAGCTTCCTTCACGTTCAGCTCAGAACGTAATATTTTAACTAGAAGAAGGGAAGTCGCCACGTCACCTGCTATAATCGGAAGTTTAAGTGTAGAAACATACATGTAGAGGCTATTCTGAAAAAGGGTGTGTGAGAGCAGGTACATAGAACCTAAAATTAAGCCCCAGGGTGGAGGATAGCCTATACCGTAGAACGAGCCGAAAAGGTGTTCATGATGCATGCTTACGAATATTCTCTGTAAGGTATATCGCCCGTAAGGGGTTATTCCGTTAGCGACAGCCCACCCTACCGCCATGAATATACGCAGGTCGTAGGGATGGCCAAGAAAAGGAGCTAGAAGAAGACGGATCGATATTCCTACCAGTAGAGGTTTAGCGAGAGAACTATCAAGGAAGGATGAAGGGGATCTAAGGTGTTCGATAGAAAAGTTATCTACGCCCATTTTTGTGTGAAAGATCTATAAAAACTACATTTATTATCATTTAAGAATCGAAAATCGATATTACAAATACGTTTTCACCGTTTACTTTGAATTCCTCCTTTCAGCGATCTTAACAACTACATCAAAATTTTTACATAACCTTATAAGGTACACAGTTTAAAGAGATAAGACGAAGCCCCGCTTCTTAATACTTTTGAGAGTATTGATAGGATGAAGAAGCGAGGAGCCTGAAAGATGGGGATATATGAAGAGTTAGGAGTGAAGAAGGTCGTAAATGCTTGCGGGACAATGACGGGACTCGGCGGCTCGATTATGGATGATGAGGTTATAGAGGCTATGAACGAGGCAGCTAAGTCCTTCGTGCATATGGAGGAGCTCATGGAGAAGACAGGAGAGGTCATAGCTGAGGTTACCGGCGCCGAGAAAGGGCTTGTAACTTCTGGAGCCTGCGCTGCGTTAGCGTTAGCCGCTGCTGCCTGCATGACCGGGAAAGACTTAGCTAAGATCGCTAAGCTACCAGATACGACTGGAATGAAGAACGAGATAATCATCCAGAGACTGCATAGAAACCCGTACGACTCCTGCTTGAGGGTCTCTGGAGCTAAGCTTGTCGAGGTTGGGCACCAGTTCGGAGCCAGAGCGTGGGAGGTCGAGGCCGCTATAAACGAGGACACGGCTGCTATAGCATACTTCGTCTTCGACCCTCAACCAGGAGTTTTATCTCTTAAGGAGGTCATAAGAATAGGCAAGGAGCATGATGTCCCGGTTATAGTGGACGCTGCTGCTGAATTGCCGCCTACGGAGAACTTAAGAAAGTTCATAGCTATGGGGGCAGACCTAGTTCTCTTTAGCGGAGGAAAAGAGATTCGTGGACCAAACGATACGGGAATTCTCTGTGGGAGAAGAGACCTCGTCGAGGCTGCCTCGATGATAGCCTTTCCCAGCTCGTTCGGATGGTTCAGTATAGGCAGGGTAATGAAGGTGAGTAAGGAGCAGATCGTCGGATTGATCGTAGCGCTCAAGAGGTTTCTCAACATAGACTACGACGACGAGATAAGGAGATGGGCGAGGACGGCAGAGCACATGGCTAGAGAGTTAGATGAATTACCGAACGTTTCAGCACAGGTCGTTATTCCTAAGAGGGGGCCTAGACCGTTAATTATCCCACGTGCCGAAGTAACTTTAGATGAGGAAGCATTAGGTATGAGCGTAGAGGAAGTCTTAAGTAAACTTAAGAGTGGAGAACCTGCCATAGAGGTTTGGAGGGTCCCGGACGAGCCTACGATACACCTTAATCCCCAGTGTCTGTCGGACGGACAAGAAAAACTCGTGGTAAGAAGGTTAAAAGAAATATTGATGGGTGAATAGCTGAGTCCCTAGGATGAAACTTAAAAAGTGTTTTAGGGAGGTTAGGTGAACGAAGATCAGAGAGGTAGAAGTTTTTGAAGTAATCGTACCAGTTAACATAGAAGCTGTTTATAGCGAAGAATATTTAACCGGTCCATATAGCACACCAGAGGAGAAGCCACCCTTCTATGAGATTCCAAAGTATATCTTTAAGGTGCATACGAGCGGCGGTGCGGTCGGCATCGGAGAAAGCGTTAGGGGTGTAAGCATAGACAAGTTGAAAGAGGGAATACGCAGCCTTAAAGATACCGAGATAGACGACTTAAACTTGAGTGATCTACCACTGAACGAAGAATCGTATGTAGGTTTAGAGACTGCTATCTTCGATATAGTCGGCAAACAGCATGGCATGCCCGTCTATAAGCTCCTTGGAGGAGCCTACCGTAAGTCCGTGTACGTTAACTTCTGGACCCATAGAAGGACACCTGAAGACTTGGCCAAGAGGGCTATAATAGCCAAAAACCGAGGATTCGACGGAATGAAGATTAAATGTAAGCTAGGAGACCCTATGGTCGAGAGGGCTAAGGCCGTAGAGGAGGCTGTCGGACCAGACTTTTACTTGATACTAGACCCGAACGAAAGGTTCTACAATCCAGCCGAAACTATTAGGCTGATGAAGAAGTTGGAGGGATTCAACATTCTCCTCCTAGAGAGCCCGGTCCCACAGTGGAATCTAGACTGGTACGTGCTCCTGAGGAGAAAACTCGATGTCCCTGTAGCCATTCACGTCTCGCAAAACAGTCCCCACGCAGAAGGGAAATACCAGGTGATAGAGGCCATAAAGAGGGAGGCTATAGACTACCTGAATATAAGTGGAGGGCTTGTCGAGTTCGTTAAGTTAGCAGCTATAGCCGAAGCCGCAGGCATCCAGGTCTGGCATGGCTCAGGGGTGGACTTGGGGATTCTAGACGCCTCCTACGTTCACGCCGCAGCCGCTACGCCGAACTGTACGCTTCCAAGCGATATAGTAGGAAACTTCATAAGGGAAGACGATCTAATCAAGGAGCCATTAAAGTTCGAAGGTGGAAGAGTTAAAGTCCCAGATAAGCCTGGTTTAGGAGTGGAGCTAGACGAAAAAGCTTTAGAAAGATACACCGTCAAGAAGATTATTGTTTAACCTAGATCTATGGGAAGAAACCCTATCGATATTTAAGGTGTTCTACTAGAACTCATCGACACTCGTCCATTACGGTATCCAATCGTAGACTCAAGTTCCGCTCTTTTTGATTTAAGAGAAAAACGCTTAAATACGATGCTCTTTCAACGTTTACCTTCAAAGAGGCTTTGAGGTTTACTCTAAAGTCAGAGAGGTTTGTACGGTGAGCAAGGTTTATGGTTGGATAGGAAAGATTTTGAGAGTGGACCTTACCAAAGAGAAGATCACACATATAGATACTAGGAGATATGTACCTAGATTCATCGGTGGACTTGGAGTTGCGGCGGCTATCGCCTGGGAGGAGGTAGGGCCAGAGGTCGGCCCCTTCGATCCAGAGAACAGGCTCATGATAATGACCGGGCCTCTAACCGGCACATTAGCTTCTGGAGCTGGCAGGGTCGAGGTCATGGGCGTAGCCCCCCAATTGCATCCACCACGCTTCTCACGCTCAGGCATGGGAGGCCATTGGGGTCCAGAACTAAAGTATGCAGGCTTCGACGGCGTGATAATTCAAGGAAAAGCAGAGAAACCTGTTTACCTATGGATAAACGACGGAAAAGCAGAGATCTTAGACGCTAGGGAGCTTTGGGGTCTAGGTACATATGAGACGACTAAGATTCTTAGAAAGATGCACGGCAGGGATACTAGAATTATATCTATCGGACAGGCCGGTGAGAAACTCTCTAGGATAGCGGTCTTGCAGACCGAGACCGAGAACGCTGCCGGGCAAGGCGGCTTCGGAGGGGTGATGGGGTCTAAAAACCTGAAGGCTATAGCCGTCAGGGGGACAGGAGGCGTAAAGATAGCGGAACCTCAGAGGTTCCTTGAGCTGTGTTTAAGTCAGAGTCGTGAAGGGTTAGCTCCATGTAAGCCGGGGAGTAATCCGAGGTGGCCGACCGAAAAGCCACTCTACGGAAAAAGCGAAGAGTACGGAACGGATTTTCGTTCGCATAAGTGCGGCTTCTGCTCAAGCATCTGCGCCGAAACGGTTCACATGGACGTGCCCGGCAAGGTATATCCAAGATTGTATACTACATCCTGCCTCTGTTACGGTTACTTCCTCCCGTTACAGGCGCATGTCGAAGCAAGATATTTAACCAGCGATTGGGGGATAAACGGCTGGGAGGTCTCGTATGGGATAATACCTTGGCTTCAGCTCTGCAAGCAGCACGGCCTAATAAGCGAGATAGACGGAGTGGAGATACCGGCTCCAGAAAAGCCTATACGATACCTGAGAGACTGCGCAAGGTGTCCTCCAGAGTTCACCGTCATGTTACTCCGGAAGATCGCGTTTAGGGAGGGTGAGATAGGAGACGCTTTAGCTGAGGGCGCATGCTATGCTGCCGATAGACTTTTCGGCGGTAAGGGTAAGCCTCTCCTAGACCGTATATATCCACGCCGCTGCGGTCAGGTTGCGCATTTTGCAGGGCATTGGGGGCCTGGAGGAGAAATCCATTTTCCATGGTGGCTTCCGCCTATACTGCAGTGGTGTGTGGATACGAGAGACCCAGCCTCTGACACTACTCATTCATGGACCGCACATGCGGCTAGATACTTCACTAAAAACGGTCCACATATAGGGCCTTATCCACTAGAGAAGGTTCACGCAGTATGCGAGAAGGTTTACGGTGACCCGAGGGTAGGTGACCCAGCTTTCGATTACGATCCCCCTGAGGTCAAGGCCATACCGGCTATATGGCATACCGACTGCGGCATGGTGGTCGACTCTCTAATCCTATGTGATTGGGAGCATCCTCGAGTTTTCAGCATGTTCTCTGAGGACGGAGCTGCAGACACGGCTTTGATGGCTAAGCTCTTCTCGGCCTGCACAGGAATAGAGGTGAGCGAGGAGGAGCTTCAGAAGGCTGGCGAGCGCATATTTAACCTTTTGAGAGCTATAGACATAAGGAACTACGGTCGAGACAGAAGAGAGGACGAGAGAACGGTCGACTACTTCATGTACCCAGGGAAGGACGATGGAGTAATGCTCGACAAAGAAAAGTTTCTGAAGATCCTAGATAAATACTATGAGTTGAGGGGGTGGAGTAGGGCTAACGGATGGCCGACCAGAGCGAAACTCGAGGAGTTAGACTTGAAAGAAGTCGCAGACGAGTTAGAAAAAATCGGAAAACTTGGTTAACCACTTCTCTTTGAAAGCATAGCGATCAATCTTTAAAGCTAGGTTGATCAGTGGCTAAAAAATACTCATTTACTTCGAGTGTATGGATTGATGTATAGGACTCTAGACGGTGGAAAACTTTTCATGAACTTCCTTGCCACACATTCCCCGTTCTCGCAAGTCCTTTGTGGGAGGATTAAGGCTGATTTCATAATAGTCGACGGTTTCATAGGAGAGGAGGGATTAGCAGGCGGAATCAGACATGACCGACCTATCCACATGGATACGGTTATAGCAGGCTACGATCCTGTAGCCGTAGATACCGTATGCTCTAAGATTATGGGAATAGACCCCGAGAAAGTTCAACACCTGAAATGGGCGGCGGAGAAAGGTATAGGAACTATGAAAAACGTAGAGCTAAGGGGATTAAAGATAGAGGAAGTAGCCAGAAAATTCAGAACGCCGATAGACCAAGTCAACGAGGAACATGAGAAGATTAAGATACACGATTTCGGGAGCTGCTCAGGATGCCACGGTAGAGTAGCCACCATAGTAAACCATATAGAGGATAGTTCTCTCCAGGAATCAGTCGACGTATACGTGGGGCCTAGGGCAGTCTTACCCGATGAAAGTAGAGGGATAGAATTCTTCATCGGAGATTGCATGAAGCCTTACGTCAGAGATAAAGGAGTCTATATAGGCGGCTGTCCCCCAACTATCCAATCCATAAAGAACGGGCTGGAGAAAAGGTTAAAAATCGAAATAGGGAAAAGTTGAATGGAATACTGCTCTGAGGTTACGGTTAGTCATCGAAACATCGTTTATATAAGGATTAGCGGTCAAGGTATAGGCTGAGTACTCTATTCAGAGGCTCGGCTATGGAGAAACTCGATTTCTTCGCAACTACGATGGCTGGGATAGAGGATATAGCCGCACATGAGGTTGAGGAGCTTTTAGGCTGTAAGGCGACGCCTGATATCGGGAAAGTCTTCTACAAGTCTGACTTAAATTCTGTCTACGTCTTAAACGTGGCCGCTAGAACCTTGAATAAGGTTATGCTTAACCTATGTAGGTCACGGTTCGGGAGTCTTGACGACATCTATAGGCTCTCTAGGGAAATAGATTATGGATGGATCATCGATCCAAACCAGAGCTTCGCTGTCAGAAGCGAGAGAGTAGGATTCCACGACTTCACTAGCATCGACGTTTCTAGGGTGGTAGGCCAAGCGGTCATAGACTCATATCTGGAAACTTCTAAGGTGAGGTTAAAGGTGGACTTGGATTCGCCGGACGTGGAGATCCACTGTCTGGTGAGGGATAACGAGTTCCTGATGGGAATTAACCTCACCGGCGAGTCCCTACATAAACGTGGATATAGGGTTTACGAGCATCCGGCGGCTATAAAACCGACCCTAGCTGCGGCCATGCTCCTCTTAAGCGGGTGGAAAGGTAAGGGAAGTCTGATAGACCCGATGTGTGGTGGAGCAACTATCCCGATCGAGGCGGCCTACATCGCCAGAAACATAGCTCCAAACAGGTCTAGAAGAAGCTATAACTTCCTGAAGCTCAAGCTATTCAGCCCCTCAGAGTTTATGCGTTTGAGAGAGCGGATCTTAGAAGAGAGAAGAGAGAAACCTGAGGTTTACGGGATGGAGAAGTACAAGATTCATCTGGAAGGGGGGATAAGAAACGCTGAGGAAGCTGGAGTCTTAAAAGATATCAGGTTTAAGCTAGGCGACGCCACGATAGCTACAGACTATCCAGAAGACCGTTTCGACTTCTTTGTGGTAAATCCGCCTTACGGTATAAGGATGACGCCGAAAAAAATTAAGTTAGAAAGACTTTACGAGCTCTTCTTGAGTGCTTTGAAGGAAGTCTCGGATAACTCGATCCTAGTCTTGATCACTGCTGCGAAGAGGAAGTTTAGAAAAGCGCTGGAGAAGGCAGACTTAGAGATTTTAGGTTGCAGGAACGTTCTATACGGGCATTTAAACACCACAATATTTAAATGTAGAATATAGTCTCCAACCTTAGGAGGCGACATACAAAAGCTTTTATCTTTTTAGGCGCTAGAAAGAGTTTTTATCGAGGGTTTTAGGTTTCAGAAGGTATTAACAGACGTAAAGACAGGTGTATACGTCAGGAATTATAAGATCACGAACGAGGAGTTCGACGTCTACGGGCCTCCTGAAAGCGGGTTCGTCGACCAAGTGTACTTCTGCGAACTTCTAGGAGACAGCGATGGACGTACATGTGTCGCTTTGATCGATAGAAATGAGGAGAAGGCTGTATCGATGAGCTTCTCGGTCGAAGAGTTACCGTGCTTCACGATATG
>CAZVJZ010000027.1:13028-13710 GCA_964627655.1 uncultured Candidatus Bathyarchaeia archaeon | reverse complement strand
GTTTAGGGGGGCTACGTCAGATTTTATCTTGCCTCCCAAGTCGTATCCATAGCGTGAAGCCATGATCGCGACGCCATGCTCGCCTATGCTGCCAGAGATCAGGATCTTATCCCCTGGCTTTAGGTTCGAGTCCAGAAGCCAGCGTTTGGCGAAACTCCTATACTTCCTAACGACCTCCAGGTTCCTCTCTAAAGCATTGCAGCGGAAACCTATCCCAGAGGTGTTTATCACGCATCCTCCTAAAGCTCCCTTCTCAACGACCTTAGTATCCCCTGTTATGACCGACACTTCAGCCTCCCTGCACGTCAGCATCATGCTCTGAAGGATTCTTTCCAAGTCACTTATCTCTAGTCCCTCTTCAAGGATGAAGCCTGTCGCTAAGGCTTTAGGCTCAGCACCCATCACCGCTATGTCGTTCACCGTGCCTGCTATAGCTAACCTGCCGATGTCTCCTCCAGGGAAGAAGATAGGCTTAACGGCATGTGAGTCAGACTTAAAGACTATGTCTCGGATTACTGCAGCGTCGTCCAAGGCCTCAAGAGGGACCTCGACACCGCTACCACCCAGATACTTGAGGACGTAATTTTTTATCAAGTCGTCGGTTAAGGATCCTCCAGCCCCATGAGTCATCGTGATTAAGTCCATCTATTCTCCTCTCCTATTTCTCGGCAGGGACTCATGT
>CAZVJZ010000027.1:0-13018 GCA_964627655.1 uncultured Candidatus Bathyarchaeia archaeon | reverse complement strand
ATACGAAAAGGTTGTTAAGGTGTTTGGGATAGTGCTTCGAGAATTATGGAGCCTTCGCAATGGGCTGGAGGGGGCATGTTAAGGATATACGCTACCGTAGGAGCTATGTCCACAAGCCAGAAACGACTTCGCATAACATAACCTTTCTTGACTCCTGGACCGCGCATTATCAGGGGAACTAGGATAGATCCCAAGCCGAGTCTCGACGACGGTATACTCGAGCCATGAATACTTGTGTTCGGTGGAAGAGGTCCTGCTCTCTGCCCTAATCCTGTGTCGTCTGTAACGGAGATTGCGCCTCTCGTGAAGTGAAATTCCTCAAGGTCCTCTGTCGGTTCTAGAAGTGCGATGTAGCCGGCTGCGACCCCGTAAACGACGTCGCCAACTCTATCGCCATATAGTCCTATCATCCTTGCGTCCTCCCTTTTTAAGGCGAAGGATATCGGGCACCCGCCTTTCGGGTCTCTTATCCTGTAGAGGGTGCTTATTATCTCGTTACAGACATCCTCATACTCCTCAGGTTCGACTATTCCGTCTGGATCTCTCCCCTTAAGGTTTACGTAGATGTGAATCGAGTTTATCGGATAAGCCTTCGTCCTAGACCAATCGACGACTAGCTTCCCGCTGCTATCACGCCTATACGCTAGTAATCCAGCCTTAATTAAGGCGTTGCCTATCATGGCCGCCCCATAAACATAAGGGATATGACCGTGGTCTGACAGCACTACGACCAGGGTCTCTTCATCGGCATGCTTCACTATATCTCCCACCATCTTGTCTGCTGCTCCATAAAAGCGTCTGAAGTAAGACCAGTATTTCGAAGCGTTTTTCTCGTCATACCATGGACTGATAGGGTCTATTCCACCCCAGAATGCATGTTGTGCATGGTTTGGTCCATGCCATTGAAGGAAGAATAAGTCCCACTCGTAGTGGGATAGGAGGTAACTCGACGCTTTACCAAGCCACCAAGCTTGATACTCGAGCTCCTCAAGGAACGTTTCATCGTCGATCCAGTTACAGAAGTTCGGGTTCGGACCTATATGCTCTTGGAAGGGTCCGACATTGTCGATCAGTTCTTTTGCTATCGATTCAGGCCAAGTGAATCCCGTCGTCGGGAATATCTGACTTTGATACAGCTTGAATATACTTGCGTCTGAGGTGAGTTGGATTAGCTTAAAGCGGAACGTGCCCGTATAGCGCTTTACTGGGGCATCCTCATAGACTATTTTGTCGTTCTCCTTATACCTCGGATATAGAGGGATTTTAGCCTCGAACTCCTCTTTAAGCCAGCCGCTCCACTGCCCTACAGATAGGTTTGCTATAGCCTGTTTTGCATCCTTCGAGTGTGATATTACCACCCGGTCATAACCTTTCCCTTGAGAGTCTATCAAGAGTACGTTGTAGGTTACCTTACTATCGACGCTTTTACTTCTTAACTCGATCGTAGTTTCAAGGGGCTTCGAGTAACTTCTGGGAACATTGCTCCACTCTGAAGCGTCTCTAAGTTTGATACGCCGTGCCTTCGGAAGCGGCTGGTTAGAGAAACACATGCTAGGGCTTATCTCGAAAGGGTCTAAACCGTACCATGGAGCACCTGACCCCTCAACCTGTATACCGTTCTTTATCGTGGGAGGCACGGTGCAGGGATACTTCATGAGGATAGACTTCTTACCCACCTTCTCTCCAGTCTCCCAAAGTCTTTCGCAACGAGAAGTAGTCGAGAGAAAGCTTGAATGCACTCGGTTAAGAGGCTCTCCTTCGAAGTGGGTCCACATACAGCTTGCACCTTGCGTTCCCGGCCAGGTTCCAGACACGATGGTCGTCCAGTTTGTGCCGGTTAACGTGGGATGTGTCGCAAACCCCTCGCCGAAAAAACCTTCCTCCATCAGTCTTTTTATATTTAGGAGAACCCCTTCCTCCGCGAATTTCTTTATCAACTCTGGGACTGCAGAATCAAGCCCGATAATCATCGCTCTTCTAACCAATCATTCTCCGCCTCCATAAGAATGGCTGCTGATTAGATACTAACTCTAAAGGTTGTTAAATTTAACTTTATACCGCCTATCAGTCTTCTCCATGAACGAAGTTTTTAACCGAAGTCGAAAAGATGGTCCTCAAAATGTCAGTTAGCGTCCTCAAGTGTTTGTAAAATATCGAGTTGAAGATTCAGCCTCTAAAGAACTAAAGGTTTCTTGAGTTTAAAACCTGTTCAGCACTTAGAGCCTATAAAAAGGCGTGAGGGAAGCTGATTTCATTATGACCGCTTCACTTGACTCAAAGATGCTTTTGGGTCTTTATCTCTTTCCCCATCCGAGGGTTAGTCCGGATATTATGTACTTCTGTAAGGCTAATGCCATGGTTACGGGTATTATCGTTCCGACGACCGTTATGACACCCAAGTATCCGAATTGTGTGCCGAACTCGCCTACACCCATCGCCGCAACCACGGGTATTGTCTGCGCATTTCTGGAGTGCGTGAGTACGAGGGCGAAGAAGAGTTCGTTCCAACAACCCATGAAAGTGTATATAGATACTGCTATTAAGCCAGGTAACGCAAGTGGAAGTATTATCTTAAATATCGTCTGCGATTTACTACATCCGTCTATCAACGCCGCTTCCTCGATTTCCCTAGGTATCATTATGAAGTAGCTCCTGAGAAGCCAACAGTCCATGGGAACCATCAAAGCAGAATAGACCAGAGATAGCGTGAAGAGATTATCGTCCAAGTGTAAATCGTGGAATATGATGAAAATCGGGATCAATATTATTAGCGCCGGTATCATCCTACTTATCAGAACTAAGTTGAAGAACGTCTCTTTACCTTTATAATTCATCCTAGCGAAAGTATATGCTGAAAGGGAAGATGCGAAAACGCAGATTATAGTAGTTAGAGAAGCCGCTATTAGACTATTTCTAAGTGCCCAAGGATAATTCTTTATAACTATAAACGTCGCCGAACCCACTATTCCACCGACAGGCTTCTGGGTTATCAGAGATTTATAGTAATCTAAAGTAAACTGCCTAGGAATTATACCACCACCCAATATATCAGCGTCAGTCCTAACACTCGTCAGAACGATCCATGAATATGGGACGATTACATAAAGTAGGAAGATAAAGGCCGCGATATAGACTATTACCTTTCTCCTGCTTATCTTCACCATTAGAATTCGACCTCCCTATACAGAAACCTTATGTATATCCAAGCGATCGCGATGGTTATTGCAGCTAACACGAACGAGACAGCCGCCCCTCTACCGAAATCGAGGAATTTGAAAGCCTCCGAATAGATCAGCCACCCGAGGACTGTGGTTTCGTTGCCTGGTCCTCCACCGGTCATGACATATATCAAGCCTACTTCCTTTAAGGCGAACATCGTGGATATTATTAGTATGACCATCGTAGCTGGCTTAAGTAGAGGTAGAGTGATGAAATAAAATCTCTGCCATGTACTTGCACCGTCTATCTTAGCTGAATCGTATAGCTCAGCTGGTAAAGATTGGAGTGCACCTAAATAAAGGATAGTGGAGGTGGGGGTAAAACCCCAGACATACGCTAAGGCTACAGAGATTAAGGCTGTGTTCGGCTCGTTTAACCAAGCATAGCTCCCTACCTTTATTCCTATAGAGTTCAAAAGGATATTCAACAAACCGTATTCCGGATTAAATATCCATCTCCAAAGTATTCCGGCCATAACCCCGGTAACCGCCCAAGGAATCAGTAATAAGGCCCTCAAAAATCCTCTTCCCTTAAATTCTTCAGACAGTAGCATCGCGAAGGCTAGTCCTAATATCACTATGAGCGAAACAGAGAGTGCTACAAAAGTCGCTGTGACCCTAAGAGAATACCAGAATAGTGGATCCTTCAGTAGATTTATATAGTTACCGAGACCCACGAAATGAGTTGCCTTCGGTAATTTGAGATTATAAAATAAAAAGCTAATGTAAGCTGCCTCTATGATGGGTACCGCTACTACTACCCCTAAAATAAGAAGGGTGGGAATGTTAAGGATCCATGCTAAGAGGCTTTCTCGAGTCTTCATTTCTCACTTTCCAGTGTACTTCTTCCTTAGCTCCACCCATTTATCCGCGATCTCTGCCTGAACTTTCTTGGGATCCCTCTTACCCATCACCATCTCTTGGAAAAGCGGTCTAACAGCCTCATACCAGTCGCTTGCCCAAGGCACGGTAGCATGTGGAAACGCTACGGCGTTTTTCTCCAGCTCAGCTACGAAACTTGGGTTTGGCAACAACCAGCTTTTCGCGTTCTCGTTTATATCCGGGTCGCTCCATAGCTCTGGATAACCGAATCCTAGACCATATTCTAGGAACCACTTCTTAGGCATCCATAGTTTGCCCTCCCAATCTTTTCCTCCTAAGAACTGGATCAGAAGCCATGATTCTTCTGGATACTCGCACCAGGAGCTGATACTGTAAATTCTAGTGTATCCTAGCCCTTTAGCTGGATAATCCTTTATGTCGTAGGCAGGTTGTTTAAACAGCTCTATATGTCCAGCGGCTTTGCCTCCCGTCTTGGGGTCGTTAAACTTTCTTAGCTGATAGTACACGTGAAAACCGAAGCAGTTTCTTTCGGCGGCGAATTCTCCTATCATGTATGAGGTCTCTTCCGTCCAGTCTGCCGGGTTAACCCACTTATTCTTCCAAGCTTTCTGATAAAACTCCCATATTCCTACTAGCTTGTCGTTATCTCTCCATAAAGGTTCCCAGTTTTCGTCGAACACTGGATATATTCCAGCCCTCAGACAGTCGCCCATTATCCTGTTAGCGACCTCCATCGCGTGTCCAGGCCAGAGGCTGAGTGGATACTTTACACCCATCTTATGCACGGCTTCACATTGCTCATACATCTCATCGAAGGTTTTTGGGAATTCATCGAATCCCGCTTCTTTTATTAGCTTCTTATTACCGTAAGCGCAGTAGGTTCCGGTATAGTATGGTAGGCCCCAGAAGTCGCCTTTATAGAACGCCCTCTCTCTAGATATTCCTGACAACCTCTTCTTATAGTCTTCCATCTCAGACTTTGAGGCTATATCGTTTAGAGGTTTTATCCAGCCGGCAGATATCCACTCTTCTAGGTAAGAATCCCTGACTACACATACTTCCACAGCTGTCTTAGCAGCAAATAGGCTAAGCATCTTAGAATGGTACTCGGCGCTTGAAACCTCTAACTGATTCACTTTAATGTTGTAGTGTTTCTCAAACCTCTTCAAACATTCCGATACAAAGTCTGAAGCGTAGGACCATCTCCAAAAGTCTAAAGCCACACTAGGCTTCGGAGTGGGCGCCGGTGTTGGTTTAGGCGTGGCTGTAGGTTTAGGCGTCGGAGCTGGAGTGGGCTTAGGCGTAGGTGCAGGTGGGGCAGGCCTAGTCAAGTAGTATGCTGCTCCGCCTATGACGGCGGCTGCGGCAGCGGCACCAGCGACAGCGATGTATTTACGTCTAGAAACCTTACCTTCACTCATCTTTATTAAACACCACTCATCACTATTCTTATTACTTATAAAAATATGTTTCTTATTTTTTAGCTTTGCGGCGCTGCTCGGTAAACCGTCGCTTAACTGGAGACGCAGAATCTTCGACTATATTTACGAATCCTGTAAAAACAAGAAGTTTTAATAGTTCTATTCTATTCCCCATTTTCTAGTGATTTTGACTATTAGGAATATCACGAACGCTACGATTACGAACGTGATTAATGAGCCTATGAAATGCCCTATCCTGAAGGGACCAACCGTTAAAAGCTCCCACTCTACTCCAGGCATCGTGAGCGTGATTATAGGCATGATTATGTCGTCGACTAGTGCTTTAACCAGTGCGCCGAGATATAACCCTAGGATGAAGGCTACAGCCATCCCCATCACCCTGTATTTCGAGATGAAATCTAGGAACTCGCCCCATAAACCCTCAGGGAGTTTAGGTGTAGGTGCGGGTTTAGGTTCGAGTAGGCTTCTTATCCGCTTCAACTCATCTAAAATTTCGTCTTGACGAGACATAACTTGCTCACGGTGAGAGGTTGTCTGGAAACAATTATAAGCCTTATCCTTTAAGATTCCCGATTTCTAATGCTTCCCCTCTAGTAATTCGTCCACATAACGACGCTACTTCAATCTAAAGCTTCCCTAACACTCTTTATAAATCTGTGTTGAAAGGCGGTGGTATTCCACTTGACCTTACAGAGGTCGTGAAGGCTGTGAAGATCCTGTTTAAAATTCATATTATTAAATTCATAAGAACATATAAATAGAAGCTTTGAGACGGAATTTACTCTAAAAGGACAGTGACTAAAGTATCGAGGGAATAATAATGCCCATGAAACTTATCAAAAATGAAGACGAGAACGTAATTATAGTGGAGAGGAAACTTCACGCAAAGCATTACGTGCTCACTTTAGACAAAGGCTGGTGTAAGGGCTGCGGTATCTGCATCGAACTTTGTCCTAGGGAGGCGATAACCCTCAAATCAATCGTCAGGCCAAGCGAAGGAAGAGCTAACCCCCCGGAGATAGACATAGACGTGGAGAAATGCAGTTACTGTGGGATCTGCACCGTTATCTGTCCCTTCGGAGCTTTAACCCTAGAGATAGACGGGAAAAGAGAGGTTCCTGTGATAAACTCTGAGAGCTTCCCCCGGTTGGTGAGAGATGTCGGTGTAGATGCAGAGCGATGTAAGGTTGAATGCGTCGACTGCGAGAAGGCCTGCCCGCTAGGCTTGATAAAGGTCTCTGTAATCACTCCTGAAGGCGAGGTGGTGGAAGACTTAGAGTCTGTCGAGGATAGGGAAGGCTTAAAGGTGAAGGTGGACATCGACCTAGAGCACTGTCCATGCTGCAGGATATGCGAGTACAAGTGTCCTGAAAATGCAATACATGTCCGAAAGATCTTCCACGGCACACTGAAGATAAATCAAGAGTTATGTCCTGAAGGCTGCCAGGCATGTTTAGACGTATGTCCGATCCCAGGCGTCTTATACAAGGACGGTGAAAAAGTCTATGTCGACGAGAGGTTCTGCGTTTACTGTGGAGCATGTAAGGTCGTCTGCCCTGTCGAAGGTGCCCTCGAGCTTAATAGGACTTGGATCAGCCATGTTCCGGTTAAGTCTGGAGCTTGGAATAGGGCAGTCGAGAAGCTCGCTTCTACGGAGGCTATGGCTAAACTCCTTAAGATGAAGGCTCTTGAGAGGGCTAGGTCTTCTGTCGAGAAGAGGCTTGGAAGGAGGTTGTAGGCGATGGATGAGGAGCCTAGGATAGGTGTATTTGTCTGTCACTGCGGCTTGAACATAGCTGGCGTAATCGACGTTAAGGCTGTCACCGAGTATGCTAAGACCTTACCTAACGTCGTCTACGCGGAGCATAACCCATATACATGCGCGGATCCCGGTCAAGAGAGCATAAAGAAGGCGATAAAAGAGTATAAGCTCAACAGGGTCGTGGTCGCTGCCTGCTCGCCGAGGCTTCATGAACCGACCTTCAGGAGGTGTGTATCGGAGGCTGGGCTTAATCCCTATCTCCTCGAGATGGCTAACATAAGGGAGCATTCCTCTTGGGCTCATCCAAGCGAGCCTGAGAAAGCCACGGAGAAGGCTAAGGAAATAGTTAAGATGGCCGTGGCTAAGGCGAGGTTGCTAAGGCCTCTCGAGCCTTTCCGGGTTCCTGTCACGAAGAAGGCGATGGTCATCGGAGGCGGGATAGCCGGGATAAACGCTGCTTTAGACCTGGCCGAGATGGGCTTCAAGGTTTACTTGGTGGAGAAGAAGGAGAGCATAGGCGGGCACATGGCGCAGCTGGACAAGACCTTCCCGACCTTAGACTGCTCGATATGTATCGAAGGACCTAAAATGGTGGACGTCTCCCGCCACCCGAACATCGAGATAATCTCCTTCGCTGACGTCCTGAAAGTCGAGGGCTTCGTCGGTAACTTTAAGGTTAAGGTCAGGAAGAATCCACGTTACGTCATCGAAGAGAAGTGCACAGGATGCGGTGAATGCAGGAACGTTTGTCCGATAGAGTATCCGAACGAATGGGATGAATTCATGGGTGTGAGGAAGGCTATCTCCGTCCCGTTCGACCAGGCTGTCCCGCTGGTCTACACGATAAACAGGGACTACTGCATCGAATGCTACAAGTGTGTCGAGGCGTGTGGGCCGAGGGAGGCTATAAACTTCGACCAGAAACCTGAGGAGATAGAGCTTGAGGTGGGGGCGATAATCGTAGCCACGGGCTATGACATCTATAAGCCTCTAGACGACCCGGTCTACGGCTACGGGAAGTATGATAATGTGATAACTTCCTTAGAGTTCGAGAGACTTATCCTAGCAGCCGGGCCGACGGGTGGGAGGGTTATCAGAGCGTCTGACGGGAAGAGGCCTCGAAGCGTCGTGATAATCCAATGCGTAGGCTCACGTGACCTTTAGAAGCATGAATGGTGCTCAGGATTCTGTTGTATGTACTCCCTGAAGCATGCTATAATGCTTAAAGAGCATTACGGGGAAGATATAGACGTCTATATCCTATATATGGATATGCGTACACCTTTCAAAGGCTACGAAGAGTTCTACCGTAGAGCCCGCGAGATGGGGGTTAGTTTCATCCGTGGGAAAGCTTCTGAAATAATAGAGGACCCTGAGACAAAGAACCTCTACGTTAGGGCTGAAGACGTCGCGTTAGGCGAACCGATAGAGATAGAGGCCGAGCTCGTAATCTTAGCTACGTCCGCTATACCAGCTAAGGGTACCGATGAACTTGCTAGAATATTGAACCTAAGCAGAGGCGCGGACGGCTTCTTCATGGAGAGCCACCCGAAACTTAAACCTATAGACACTCCGGTAGACGGAATCTTTCTGGCTGGTGCATGTCAAGGACCGAAGGACATTCCCTACAGCGTATCTCAGGGTAGCGGTGCAGCAGCCAGAGCGGCGACTATCCTCTCTAAGGACGAATGGTTGATCGAACCGATAGTCGCAGTCGTCGATCCAAACAAATGCAGGAACGTGAAGGCTAAGTGCGGTATATGCGCTCAGAAGTGTCCCTACGGCGCGATAAAGATAGAAGAAGGGAAGCCTGCGCAGGTAGTCACGGCTATGTGCCATGGATGTGGAACCTGTGTAGCCGAGTGCCCGGCTGACGCTATAACCCAGATGCACTTCACAGACGCGCAGATATTCGCCCAGATAGAGGCTGCCTTGGAGGAGAACCCGGAGGAGAAGATCTTAGCCTTCTGCTGCAACTGGTGCAGCTATGCCGGCTCAGACTTAGCCGGAACCAGCAGGTTCGAGTATCCGCCGAACATCAGGATAATCAGGGTTATGTGTTCCGGGCGTGTAGACAGGGACTTCGTGATCGACGCCTTCAGGAAGGGTGCAGGGATGGTGTTGGTGGCTGCATGCCATCTGCCGTACGACTGTCACTACATATCCGGGAACTGGAGAATGAAAGAGAGGATGGAGGCCTTGGCGAAGATGCTCGAGAAGCTGGGCTTAACCCCAGATAGGTTTAGGGTGGACTATATCTCGGCGGCTGAAGGACTGAAGTTCGCTGAGCTAGTGAAGGAATTAACCGCTAAGCTAGAGGAGATCGGTAAAGAGAAAATTAAAGCAGAGAACCAGAAGCTCAAACCTATCCTCGATAGGATGCTTGCCCGGAAGGGGCTATAAGGGCTCGACGAACCTTTTCGAAGGCCTCTCTAGATTCCACTCTCCCTTCGTATATTTTTTCTCGTAGAGTTCCTGTGAAAGCACTTTCTCCTCTTCTGTTAGTTCACCTTCATAGAGTCTGATGTTTAGAGCCTTCTCGAAGCCTTTCTCTAGCGCCTCGGAGACTTCTGTGAATCCTACTTTTCTACCTAACACCTTATTTATGGTGGTAACTCTCTCTTCGACGGCTTTTATGAGTTTATCGCTTATCTTCTCCTTACCGACCTTAAGCACCTTGAACATGGTCTTTATATCTGTGTCTACTAGAACGGTCCCATGCTGAAGAACTGTTCCCCACCTTCGCGTCTGGGCGTTTCCCGAAATCTTTTTGGCCCCAACTTGGACGTCGTTTATCGGTTTAAACTCGGCTTCTATACCTAAATATCTGAGGCCTAGGACTATGCCTCTGCAGATCCGCTTGTAAGACTTTAGAATGTCTCTTGGTACTTCTAGACTTCCCTCCTTAATGATTATAGAGTAGGTTACCTCACCGTTGTAGTCGTGGTAGACGGCTCCTCCGCCTGTCATCCTCCTAACCACGTCTACGTTCAGTGCTCGACACGCGTCTAGGTCAACCTCCTCAGCTGTGTTCTGGAAATAGCCTACAGAGACGGCGGAGGGCTTCCACCTATAAAACCGTAGAGTATCCACTGTCCGGTCTTTAGACCTCAACCTAGCTATAGCCTCGTCTATCGCCATGTTCATATATGCATCGTGCGTTTCGAGCTTAAGGAGCCTAACCGAAGGTTTCTCTTCTCTCAAATCCGCTCACCTAACTTAAACATGCGGAAAGGCAAGGTATACGAATTTAAACCTTAAATTTTATCAGATTGTTGATTCACCCTCTTTTCTGAAGGCTTTTCGATTTTATGGTCGACAAGTCGTTAGGTTGCTAGAAAACCTTTTTCAGCCTCTCGCAAGCCTCTTTTATCCTCTCTTCAGGGCACGTTATAGCGAATCGTACGTAGCCTTCACCATATCTGCCGAATCCTACTCCAGGAGTCGCCACTACGTCTACCTGCAGCATCTTTTCGACGAACTTCATGGAGTCTCCGCCGCATCTAGCCCATACATAGAACGTGGCTTTCGGTAAGCTACATTTTATGCCTATAGACTTCAAGCCTTCAACGAGGACCTTAGCCCTCCGGGAATAGGTTTCGTTGACCTCCCTTAGGTACGTTGGAGGGTTAGGTCCATCGTAGGATTCCAGACCCTTTATAGCGGCTTTCTGAACGTACTTTGGTGGTCCTGAGTCGACTTGAGACTTAACCTTCACTAGCCCCTCGATTAGCTTCTCATTTCCGACAGCGAATCCTATCCTGTCCCCAGTCATGTTGAACGTCTTCGAGCATGAATGGAACTCGACGGCGACCTCCATCGCTCCCTCGACCTGAAGTATGCTTGGCGCCTTATATCCCTCGAACGTTATCTCCGAGTATGCGTTGTCATAGCATAATATCACGTCGTTGTCTACGGCGAAGTCGACGAACTCCTTTAGCTCGCTCTCGGTGACTGAGGCTCCAGTCGGGTTGTTCGGGTAGTTCAGATACATCAACTTTACGTCTTTAGCGTCTATGCGGTCTAGGTCGGGTTTAAAGCCCAATTCCTCGAGTAAAGGCAGGGTCAAGGGAACCCCGTCGCTGAGTAGTGTGGCGCCGTTAGCGTAGACTGGATAAGCCGGGTCAGGAACCAGGACCTTATCTCCCGGGTTCACGAAGGCTCTAGCGATGTTGCTTATTCCTTCCTTAGACCCTATTAGTGCCGCTACTTCCTTCTCCGGGTTTAAGTCTACGCCGAAACGCTTCTTATACCATTCTGCTACGGCTTCTCTAAACTCATATTCGCCCCTGCTCGAGGAGTAGTTGTGGTTTTTCGGATTTCCTGCCTCCTCGCGTAAGGCATGTAAGATGAAGGATGGTGGAGGTAGGTCGGGGTCTCCTATGCTAAGACTTATCAGGTCTGCTCCTTCACGTCTCTTCTTCTCGATTATCTGTTCGAGCTGGGCGAAGAGGTATGGGGGAAGCGATTTCAGCCTCTTCGAGAACTCGACCTTCAAGGTTCATCGCCACAAAGATAGTTATATGTAACCTTCAAAAACCTTTTCCGCCGGTCCTCTCATGAAGATTCTGTCCGAATACTCGATCTCCAAGTCTCCACCTAACAAGTGTACTGTAACCGCTCCCTCGACTTTGTTTAGGGTTTTGGCGGCTACGACGCTTGCACAGGCTCCTGTGCCACACGCTAAGGTTTCTCCTACACCTCTCTCCCAAACCCTTAGCCGTAGCTCCTTCCTGGATACGACCTCGACGAACTCTACGTTAACCCTGTTGGGGAAGAGTTCATGGTTCTCTATCCTCGGACCTACTTCATCAACTGGAAATCCTTCTACGTCGTCTACGAAGATCACGCAGTGAGGATTGCCTACAGACAAGGCTGTAGCACGGAAGGTTTTTCCGTCGACCTTAAGTTCTTGGTCTATGAATAAGCCTTCACCCACCATCGGGATCTTCTTTCTATCGAATTCAGGTTTCCCCATGTCTACCTTCACGTAGATAACTTTTCCTTCTTTGACCGTTAGCCAAGTCCTTTTAAGCCCCGCTAAGGTCTCGACTACGGGGTTTAACTTGGATATTATTCGGTTTTCATAGCAGAATTTAACGAAGCACCTTATACCGTTACCACACATCTCCGCTTCAGAACCGTCTGGGTTAAAGATCCTCATCTTGGCGTCTGCGACTTCAGAGTCGTAGACTAGGAGTATTCCGTCTGAGCCGACCGAGAACCTCCTCCTACAGAGTTTCCTAGCGAGGTCTGGTAAAGCCTCCTCCGCGAGTTCTTCACGCCTATTGTCGACGACTATGTAATCGTTTCCTAAACCGTGCATCTTCCAGAACTTCATCTCAGCCAGCTCGCCACCCTCTGACCCTGCTTGAGAACCTCGAAGGTCTCCCTAGACCTTATGAGTTCGTGCTTCTCGCCTTTCACCAGAACCTCTGCTGCTCTAGGTCTAGAGTTGTATTGCGAGCTCATAGAGAAACCGTAGGCACCGGCGTTAAGGATTGCCAGTAGGTCTCCCTCCTCTACCTCTGGAAGTCTTCTATCCTTCGCCAGTAAGTCTCCAGACTCGCAGATCGGTCCGGCTACCGTATAGGTTTCAGTGGGAGGTTTATCCATCTTGTTAGCGACGACTATCGGATGGTATGATCCATACATCGCTGGCCTGATCAAGGTGTTGAATCCTGCGTCCACGCCTACAAACTTCTTGTAGGGTTTAACGGCGACCGTGTTGACCCTAGTTAAGAGGACACCCG
>CAZVJZ010000026.1:0-14960 GCA_964627655.1 uncultured Candidatus Bathyarchaeia archaeon | reverse complement strand
TATCGACGAATACAGGTTTAGCGTTCACATAGACTACGGGGGAGGCTGTACCGACAAACGTGTAGGAGGGGAGGATCACCTCATCTCCCTTGCCTATACCAGCTGCTCTGAGGGCGACCTCGATCGCCAAGGTTCCGTTCGCGACCGTTAACGCGTACTTTGCATCCTGAAGCTCGGCGAACTTTCTCTCGAACTCTTCCTTCATCTTCCCGCCTACACCCCATACTCCGCTCTCGATGACCTCTGTTAACAGCAGCTTCTCCTTCTCGCCGAACACCGGCCAGCTAGGGAAAGGCTTAGTCCTGACAGGTTTACCTCCCTTAATGGCCAACTTCTCCATACCCTATACTAAGGTTTTTAACGTTTTTAACTTCATCACCTTTATCTGAAGAACTGTTTATCTGGTGGGGGAGTACTAAACTTCATGGGAGAGCGGTGTAGGTTAAGTGGCTAAGCGTATAGCTTTCGTCGGACACGTTTCGATGGACAAGATAGAGAACGTGAACGGTGTTAGAGAGCAGCCTGGAGGCGCCGCCCTCTATGCAGCCGTAGCGGCTAAAACTTTAATTAGGGATGTAAGTCTGGTCGCAGTCGTTGGCAGAGACTTCAAGTATAGAGAAGTGTTAAAGCTATTCGACCTAAGCCACGTGAAGTTCTATAACATGCCTTCGACACGTTTCCACATCCGGTATAACAGCCGCTGGGAAGCCGAATACGTTAAGTTCGATTATGGAGCCGGATCCAGACTCTCATACTCGATGATAAACGAGAGGTTAATCCGGGAGAGTAACCTAATCCACTTCTCCCCGATAAGGGCTGCTAAGCTATCGAGGATGATTAACCTCATAAAGTCCTCGACGAGTAAAGCGAAGGTTTCGGTTAACACCTGGATCGGATACATAGCTGAGGGGAAGAGGAATAGGGAAACCCTCAGGAAGGTAGCTTCTCAGGTAGACTTCTTCATCCTCAACGATGCCGAGGCGAAGCTTCTAGCCCAAACAGACTCTATATCCTCGGCATTAAGGATACTTAAAGCTAAGACCTTGATAATCACTCTGGGAGAACTAGGCGCTATCGTGAGCAGCCTAGACGGTTTCAGACAGCTCGTTCCGGCGTTCGTGATCCCCTCCAGTAAGGTCGTAGACACGACAGGCGCCGGAGATACATGGTGCGGCGCGTTCCTCGCAGCCTACATGCTAACCGAGAACCTCACCAAGGCTGTTACATTCGCTTCGGTCGTTTCGGGCATAAAATGCTCGGGATGGGGGATGGAGAACCTTGTTAACCTTAGGTTTAAGGATCCAGACGATGCGATAGAGTACGTAATAGGTTTGAGGGAGGGGTGTGTTCAGAAGAAGATCTCCGATTATGTATGACGTAAGGATCGGTGCTTGCAGCCTATTTTAGGTCTACCCCGAGTTCCTCTGCCACCTTTTTTATCTCATCCCAGATCGGGTCTGGAATGGGGACGCCTTCCTTTAGCCGCTTCTTCCTCGACGTGAACTCCGGTTCACCGGGAACCATAACCCTCTCGAAGCCCTCGGCGGGGGGCGAGCTCCTGATAAGGTTGAGGGCGTCTCTCACACGCTTCGTATAGATGTCTAGGGGGGTGAAGGCATTTACGTCGATCGCCAACATGAAGACGCCGTTACCTATCCAAGTCTTCGAGCCCACCATACATCCCGCCCCTGTCAAAGCCCCGCAGATCAGGTCTACGGCTAGCGATATGGCATATCCTTTATGTCCGCCGAAAGGTAGAATCGCCCCTCCATCGTAGAGGTCTCCCGGGTTTGTGGTGGGCCTGCCGTTCTTATCGATCACCCAACCCTCTGGGAGGGTTCTTCCTTCATGGAACTTAACCCTAACTTTCCCTTCCGCGACTATAGACGTAGCGAAATCCATTAGGAAGGGTTCTTCTCCCCCGGTAGGTATGGCTATCGAGATCGGGTTCGTTCCGAGCATACGGGTTTTCCCGCCGTAGGGGGCCACCCAAGCAGGGCTTGCGTTGCAGGCTACTATGCCTATGAGGTTCTTCTCTGCAGCCTTCTGTGCGTAGGCGCCTAGCCTCCCTATATGGTTGCAGTGCAGGATCCCCACGGCGCCGAAGACGTTTCTTTCAGCCTTCTTTATCGCCAGCTCCATGCCCATGTAGGCGGCCACCTGCCCGAAACCCCACTTTCCGTCTATGATCGCAACGGTCGGCCCGTCTCTCACCACTTGTGGTTTAGCCTTCACGTTTAGCTTGCCCTCCCTTATGAACTCTAGGTACCTGAGTATCCGGACGACGCCGTGAGAGTCATGTCCCATCAGGTTCGCTTCGACTAGATGTTCGGCAACCTTAGCTGCGCTATCTTCAGGTGCTCCCAAGGCCTCGAAGATCCTCTTAGCAGCCTCGAACAGCTCCTCAGCGGAGAAGACAGGCATCTAACCATCTCCATCAGTCTCGGTTTAAAAGGAATATTGACGGTAGGCTATTTTAAAGTATCTCTATGATGCGGGAACGGATCCTAAAAAGGCTTTAGGGAGTGAACAGACTACTTTACAGATAAGTCGTGAACAGCACCTAGTATTATAAACTTATTAGACTGTAAGTAGACTTTACGTAGCTTATAGGGATGGACATGAAGCGGATAGAGTTGGAGAGCATCGGCGACCTCGCCCTCTTAGCGTCAACCTCCCCCTTCGGGTCTGTCATCCATCACTTCAGAAACAGAGATAGGGAGGACATATACTTCATGTTCGGCGGAACCAGAGGTGAAACCTACATCTTCTACGTTAAGTCGGAGAAGATAAACCATAAGTTCATCAACTTGGACACCACTCAAAACAAGATAGTGTACTCAGACAAGCCTATCATAGACCCGAAGTTCAAGGTTACACCGATAATAGAGGTCAAGAAGCAAGATTTATTCAAGGAACTACTCTGAATCCTTTGTTTAGCCCCTTCCTCTTACAGGATTTTCGGAGGATCCTAATGCCTGGAGAAGACTTGAGATCGAAGTTTCTCGGCGGGATGGTCGGCGCAGCCATAGGGGATGCTGTGGGATCGTTCTTTGAGGGTAAGTGGAGGGTTACTTTAGAGGATGTTTCAGCGAGGATCCTTGAGGAGCCTATCTTACGGTACACTGACGATACCCAGATGACCATCGGGGTAGCCGAATCGATAGTGAGGAATGCACGGTTAGAGCCGGACGACCTGATCAAAACTTTCATCGAGAACTTTGAGCCTTCACGACGATATGGTTGGGGTACGATAAAGGTTCTAAGGAGGGTCGAGGGAGGTGATAGTTGGAGAGAAGCGTCTAGGGAGGCTTTTGGTGGCGAGGGATCCTTCGGAAACGGAGCGGCGATGAGAGTTTCACCGATAGGCTTATTCTACTACGACGACCGTGAGGGATTGATCACAGCCGCCAAGCTATCGAGCTTAGTTACACATTCGCATCCACTCGGAGTCGAGGGAGCGGTTATTCAGGCGTATTCGGTCGCTACGGCGGTGAAAAGCGACCCTAGAGAAGACTTCGAGTGGAAGACCCTACTAGACGACTTGACAGGCAGAATAGCGGAAACAGAGGTCTTCAGAAGCAAGCTTCAAGCCGTAAGGGAACTGCTGGTTAAGGAGGCCGACGAAGACGAGGTGGTGAGTAAGTTGGGTAACGGTGTGGAGGCGTTTAACTCTGTTCCGACGGCCCTCTACGTCTTTCTGAAGAAACCTAAAGACTTCAAGGCCGCCGTTTTGAACGGCGTCTGTCTCGGCGGAGACACAGATACCATAGCATCCATGGTTGGGGCGCTTTCGGGCTCCTATCTGGGGTTCCAGGCGATTCCTGATGAATGGTTTAGGAGGCTGGAGGACGGCGAATATATACGGAGGCTAGCCGAGAGGCTTTGGGAAACTAAAGCTTCGCTTGCCCGCCGATGAGGACGGGGAGACTCAAAACGCTTATCAATCGCTTCTCAGTTTATAAGTAGATTCGCTTTAGACAAGCCTTGAGATGCCGAACTTGAGTCCTCTTCAAGGAGTTCTAGGAATCGCAGTAGCCTTCGGTTTAGTCATAGTGCTTGTTCTTAAGCGTGTGAATTACGGTCTGGCACTGGTTCTAGGAGCAGTCACACTTGGCCTATTCTTTAACCTATCCCCGAGCGGTTTCTTGGAGGTAGCTTCCTACACGTTAACCGACCAGATAACCATTCAGCTCGCTGTCATAATAGCGTTGATACCGATATTAGCGAAGAGCTTAGAGGATACTGGACTCATGAAGGACTTCATCGGGGGGCTTAAAGGGAAGCTTTCTCCAAGGATAGTCATAGCGACTATACCTGCAGTCTTCGGACTTCTCCCCATGATGGGTGGAGCGCTGTTATCTGCACCCTTAATAGACGAGGAAGCAACAAAGCTTAGGTTAAGTCCTGAAAAGAAGACGGTTATCAACCTATGGTTCAGGCATATATGGTTCTATGCTTCCCCCCTCTCATCGACCTTGATCTTGTTGTCTGGTTTAACGGGAGTAAACTTGTATAGTATTCTTCTAGTGAACTTGACTACTTTCCTGTTTCACATACTTGCAGGCTACATCTTCATCATAAGGCCGATCGCCAACGTGGGAAAGACGGTCTCGAATATGGATTTCACGAGCACACTTCTTAGAGGGTCCTTCCCCATAGCCATAACTATACTGAGCAACATAGCCGGCGCACCATTACCCGTATCACTGATACTTGGGATTGCTTCAGCCTTCCTCCTAGGGAGGGTCGGATTTAAGAAGGCGCTTAAAACATTTAGAGACGGATTTCAGTGGAAGCTTGTCGCAGCAATCCTTGGAGTCATGTATTTCCGTTACGTCATAAAGTTTGCCGGAGTCGACAAGTTCATAGTATCTTTCTCGAAGGCGCTGGGTATACCGGCCTATTCCTTCCTCACCTTAGTACCCCTGATGTTCGGCTTTCTAACCGCTCATCCTTCAGCCTCTGTGGTCATGAGCGCCCCGATGGCTATGAGCGCCTTCGATACGGTAACGCCGGCCATGTTAAGCGTCCTATACGTGAGCATAGTAGTGTCCTACAACGTGTCGCCTCTACATCTATGTCTAGTTTTAACGGCCGGATACTTTAAGCCTAAGATTAAAGATGTTTACCGGTGGCTGATACCTCTCTTTATCCTAGACTACATCGTAGGTTTACTCACAGGCTTCGCATTAATCGGTTTAACATAAAAAAGAGGAGTTCAGGGTATTTTAGCGCCGAAGGCTATTATAACACATTCTCTCTTTCCATCGTTGTAGAATGCATGGGTGATCCCGGGTGGGAGGTATATGAAGTCTCCTTCCTTAACCCTCCTTTTCTCTTCTCCGACAGAGACCACTCCCTCTCCATTCACGATCATGTAGACCTGCTCTTCATTCTCGTGGAGGTGAGGTTTGTTTGTTCCCCCAGGCTCTACGGTCATGACCCACACGCTAGTGACGCTTTTAGTTATAGGGTGGTCTGAACCTCTACCGAAGATCAGTTGATACTTAGCCGTCTCACCATGAGAGCCCAGAACCCTCTTCTCAACATCGTCTACGTTGACGACATACATGTCTATACACGCCTAAAGCTATTAACGGCCAGACATTTAAATCGTTAACCAACGTAGCGAATTCCATACACGTCTATTGTCGAGAGTGAGATAGGAAAGTTTAATTAGGCCGAATGAGAAAAGAGAAGATGGCTTCGAGCGGGTGGTTTACTCCCTCCGTTCCGCTATGACATAAACCCCAAAAGGGAGGATCGATTTGAAGTTTAGAGTGAGAGATTTAAGTTTAACGGTTCTATGCGCCGCCTGCTACTCGGGTCTAGTCTACTTTTTGGCACCGATCAGTTTCATGATGGTTCAAGTTCGCGTGGCCGACGCTTTAACAGGTTTGGTTCCCGTCTTAGGCGTCCCAGCGGTTTTCGGCATAGCTTTAGGAGTCTTCATAGGAAATCTCTACAGCCCTTTAGGTCCTATAGACCTCCTCAGCGCCCTCCCGTCCCTCTTAGGCTTATGGACGCTCTATAAGCTCCGGAGGACGAGTGTCCTCCTTGGCCTCTTAAGCTACAGTCTGGCGGTCTCTCTTTGGGTAGCCTTCATACTTTACTACATCACAGGAGCACCGTATTTGATAGCTTTCATTTACGTTTTCGCAGGTGTCACCATAGCCAGCGTCGGTTTAGGTTACCTTCTGTACCGCTACGTCTCTAAGATAGAGGTGTTTAAGTCGCTAAGCAGGAACGATCGATGATGCAGTTAAGTTTAAGTATATTCTAATATTTTCTATGTTTCTCCTCTACCTAAACCGGTGGGTCGAAACTGTTGAGGCTACGCAAGAGTTTACCTTTCCTGAGGGGGGAAGTCCTCATCTTATTCCTGATATCTTTCGTGGTAAACCTAGGGTTCTCATGCGTCTCCCCGGTCTTTCCGTTCTATGTCTTAGCGTTGAAAGGGTTAATCCACAAGGTCCCTGAGCTGGAGCTAACGGTTCACGCTGAACAAGCTTCTATAGAGTTCGGCGTTCTGATGGCTTCCTTCATGTTGACGCGGGCCCCTATGGCAGCCGTTTCAGGGCATCTAAGCGACGTACTCGGCAGAAAGAGGATGATAAGCCTAGGTCTACTCGTCTATTCTCTGGCTGCAGCAGCGTATCTCTTCTGTCCAAGCGTAGCCTACTTGATAGCTATAAGGGCTTCCCAAGGAGTAGCCTCCGCCATGGTCTGGCCTGTCGCTGAGGCTTTACTCTCAGATTTGGTGAAGAAGTCTGAGAGGGGTAGGGCTATGTCTATCTATATATCGTTGATGAACTTCGCAACAGTCTTCGGGCCTTCCATGGGAGCCATTACGTATAAACTGTACGTCTCCTCGGTTAGCAATCCAGACCTCTTCACTGCCCTCAGAACCCCTTTTATCCTCCTCACAGCTACGAGTTTCGTCGGTTTAGCCTCCTCATTTAAGTTGTCTGAAACCAAGGTCTCTGGCGGGTCTAGGGGGGAGAGAAGCGCCGATGTAAGGGCCTCTATACGCAGGCTTAAAGGCGAGATCAAGAGAAGTTTGAATACGATGTACATCAACGGGATGATAAACGGTTTCAGCATGGGCATCATACAGACAGCCTTCATAATCTTCGTTATCACTGAAGTCTCTAAGGACCCCTCGATCATAGCTTTACTATTCAGTGTCAGCGGAGCTTTAACCATACTATCTTCGATCGTAGCTGGACATGTAAGCGATAAAGTAAGGAAGAGGAAGACCCCCATACTTCTGAGCTACCTAGTTTCTAGACCCGTCTTCTTCTTCGCTCCACTCGTCAGAGACGTGGGTACGTTACTGGTTTTCCTCTCACTCTGGAGCTTAGCCTCTGGGATTTCTATCCCGCTTATGCGTGCCCTTCAAGCAGACTTAGTATCCTCAAAAGTGAGGGGAACCATTTTCGGGTTTCAGCAGACGTTCTTCAACTCAGGAATCATCGTAGGCGCTTTGGCCGGAGGTTACTTATGCGAAACGTTGGCGGGAAAGGAGTTCTCTCTTCTGTGGGCAACGTTCAACGGTTTAGCGGTTCCCTTCTTCATAGCCGCTAGTTTAGGGGTCGTCACGACGATACTGTTTGGCCTCTACGTGACCGAGAAGACCGAGTAGAACCTATCTGTATAGTAAAGGATAGGTTATGTCCTCCTCCGGATCCAGGTACTCTATTTTAATTTTACGCTCCGGCTTCACCGCAGGCTTCGGTCTTCCTAGAGCTTCAAACCTGAAGAGGGAAGACTTATACCAGTCTACTCCGGGGTTTTCACCGGTCTTGAAGTTGAGTTTAACCGTGAACTTCTCGTAGTCCACTGTTCCATAGTCCATCGGGTACGCAGAGAAGTCTCTGATGATATCCGTAACTACGAGGTTCATCTCGGCTAGTAATCTCTCCACCTTAATCCATTTTCTTAGAGAGGCCTCAGCCGTAGTTAAACCGAAGTAGCCTACGCCGTTCCTCCTTAGACAACTTACCCCCCTAGAAAGAAACGCCTTTAACCCGCTCCAAGTCTCTAGAGGCTCAGAGGAGAAGACGTCGAAACATCCGATCAGGTCTTCAGGCAGCGGATCTGACACATTATATCTCCGGAACTCTATGGAGAACCCGTATCTTCTGTTTACGGATTCTAGATATCTTCCGAGCCTCTCGTCTACGTCGAGGACAACGACCCGCTTCGGCAGGCCTGTTAGGGCCAGAGCTACACTCAGGAGGTCGTCGTCTCCGACGAGTATGAACTCTTTCTCAGCTAGGTCTCCGTAATGGTGAATTAAGGCTACTCTGGCGACTACGTCACGTTCGTTCATGTAGCCCTGAAAGTAGTCGACTTTGGGTTTAGGTCTATCACGAACTATTCTCCTATATTCTTCTAGGACTTGGTTGAACCTGCCTCCGAAGACTATCCTCTTCCCTCGACATACCCTGCATACATCACTCTCGAACCCTGAATAGGCTTCAGGTAAAGCTTTGAGGCCTTTCTCGGTTAGCCTTAACCTTCCGTCTTCTACGGTTAGAAGTCCTCTTTCCTGAAGCCTGTTTAAAGCCTTAACGAAGTCTGTTAGAAGATGATGGTTCTTATCGAGCAGATCCCAAAACGACTTCTCCGACCCCGCTAGCTCGCAGAGTATCTGAAACTCTATTTTTCTCATATAGGTTCCTCCTCAACACTTGCTTCTCTATGACCTTCGGTTTAAACGCTTCCACCATCAACTCGAAGGCCTTCTCAGCCGCCTCCTTGCTTCCACAGGTGAAGATATCTAAAGCTACATAGCCATACTCAGGCCATGTATGAACGCTTAGATGAGATTCCTGAAGAAGATAGACGGCCGATACACCGTAAGGCTCGAACTGATAGAAACTGGAAGAAATGGAATGTAATCCAGATCTAGCGACTATACTATCTAAGATCCTGCGGGTCTCCTCGACCCGCGAGATTTTATCAGGGTCCACGCCGAGGAACTCGGCGATAATGTGGATGCCCATGTTCGAACACCCACCATTACCGTCGAATTCCCGGGGAATATAGGAGGACTCCTACACCATCTACTCATATGGAGTCTATCCTCTATCCACGGGAATTTTTGATCTTTTATCTCGATCTTATTTCTTTGATACTTCTCAAATAAAAAAGTTCCCCTCCTAACTTAAGGGTCACTCTCTCGTTTTCGTAGGCATAGAGAGGAATCCTTTTCTGATCGCTTATTTTTAAACCTAGAGCATGAATAATTATATCTTTGAAATAAGAGATTATGTTTGGGTGGCGGGTGAACTCAGATGTTCGATGTCCTCTGGATTTTTCTCTCTTACATCTTGCTGCTACTCTTCATATGGCCTCAACTGAAGCATAGGATGCTTCAGTCGGAGAGGCTAAAGATAATCAGGAAGATCGAGAACTCGACGAACTCAAAGGTTATCACGCTTATACATAGGCAGGAACGCATCTCCCTTTTCGGAATACCATTCTACCGTTACATAGACATAGAGGACTGCGAGCAAGTTTTGAGGGCGATACGTATGACGCCGCCTGACAGACCTATAACCCTGATAATTCACACCCCTGGAGGACTGGTTCTAGCGTCGACTCAGATAGCCCTAGCGTTGAAGGGTCATCCGGCGAAGAAGACGGTTATAGTGCCACATTACGCCATGAGCGGCGGAACTTTAATCGCCTTAGCCGCAGACGAGATCTGCATGGACCCATATGCGGTCTTAGGTCCCGTCGACCCGCAGCTGTCAGACCCTAAGATGGGCGCTATCCCGGCTGCTTCGATCGTTAAAACCATCAGGACTAAGGGCGTGGATAAAGTCGACGACGAGACGTTGATCAAGGGAGATGTAGCCGAGAAGGCTATTAAGCAGCTGGAGGACCTGATAGTCGAGTTGATGAGCGATAAGCTAGGTCTAGAGAAGGCTAGAGAGTTGGCTAAGACGCTTGCAAGCGGCAAGTGGACACACGACTACCCGTTAACTCCAAGCAAGCTCAAAGAGCTCGGGATACCGGTTAAGGTGGGTATTCCCTCTGAGGTCTACCTCTTGATGGACCTGTATCCTCAAGCAGCGCAGACTAAACCGAGCGTCGAGTACATTCCCTCGCCGTACTACACTCCACAGCGTCCTCAAAGACAGGAAGGTAGATAACCAGGGATTTTATTTTTTGTCTTATCTATAACTTTTGGCCGTAAAGTTTCGTGATAATATGAAGGATAGGAATCGATAGTTTTCTCGATTTAATGTTTTTGCAAAAACTAAAAAAGGAGGGGTGAATTTTCTCTAATTAGAATCGATAGACGGAGGTATGGAGTCGATTCCGGTCGAAAGGTCTTGTGGGGCTATAGTCTTCAAGAAGGACGGGGAGATAAAGTATCTTCTCTTACAGTATAACCCGAAGTATTGGGGCTTCGTTAAGGGATTAAACGAGAAAGGAGAAAGCGTAGAGGACACCATCAGGCGGGAGCTACTGGAGGAGACCGGAATATCTGAAGCGAGGTTCGTCGGAGACTTCGAGGATAAGGTGAGCTACTTCTATAGGAGGGGTGGAAAAACCATCTATAAGGAGGTTATCTACCGTTTAATGCAGACGGACAGCGATAAGGTGAAGCTCTCGTACGAGCATATAGGCTACGCGTGGCTACCCTACGAGGAAGCGCTCAACAGGTTAAGGTATAAAAACGCGAAGAAGCTCCTTAAGAAAGCCCATGAGTATATAAGAAAGGTCTTAGAAAGCGAGAAGATTACCGACCAGCAGATTTAAGATGGACTTAGTGCTATACTTTTTTTACGCGTCTCTTGCTATAACGATTTTGAGGTTGCTCGTGAAGCTAATCCTAGCTGTATCATACAACATAACCCGAAGGAGGGGCTCGATAGAGCGGTGCCCGAAGATCTCTGTGATAGTTCCCGCATATAACGAAGAGAAGACCATCGAGAAGTGTCTTCAGTCGCTTACTCGGCTGGATTACCCTAACTATGAGGTTATAGTTGTCGACGACGGGTCGACAGACGGAACCTTGAAAGAGGTTGAGAAGTTCAGGTCGAACAGGGTAAAGGTCTTCCACCAAGAAAACATGGGTAAAGCCAACGCGCTAAACAGGGGAATAAGAGAGTCAGAGGGGGAGATAATAGTAACCGTCGACGCAGACACGATTTTAAGCGAAGACTCTCTTAAGCATCTCTGCATCCGTTTCGTGGAGAAGCCTAAGGTCGGAGCGGTCGCAGGAAACGTTAAAGTGCATCCCGCCTCCGGAGTGCTCAACGCTCTACAGTCCACCGAGTACACTACAGGAATAAACCTCACGAGGAAAGCAGAGTCTATGTTGGGATGCGTTATGATAGTTCCAGGTCCGATCGCTGCTTTGAGGAGGGAGGCTGTCGAGAAGGCAGGATTCTTCTCAGACGACACGTTCGCAGAGGACTTCGACGTTACGATAAAGGTTCTGAAGGAAGGCTATAGATCCGAGTACGAGGACGAAGCTATCGCATATACAGACGCCCCCAAAAGTCTAGAGGACTTGATGAAGCAGAGGAGGAGATGGTATAGGGGGATGTTGCAGGTGCTGAATAAGCACCGTGAAGCTTATCTAAGACCTAAATATGGATGGCTTGGACTTCTAGGCGTCCCTAACCTCTGGTTCGAGGCTTTCTCACCCGTAATAAACATCACGTTGATCCTGCTAGCGTTCTTCAACATCCTACTATTAGGAGAAGCTGTCATATCTTTCTACGGGCTTTCATCCTACCTCCTCGTCGAATTGTTTGTAGGTGCGCTAGCCTTAACTCTAGACCCACGTCCCTCTATAAGAGAGTATTTAACTCTCCCCCTTCTCCTATTCTATAACGTCTTCCTAGACGGAGTGAGGATGATGGCCCTCATAGAGGAAACCGTGAACATTACTATGAGATGGGAGAAGCCGAAGAGGTGAACGCGATGTTAAACTCGCTATCGATTCTGGGTATAGTTTTCGCTCTCGTACTCTTTCTAATCGCTGTTTCAGCTATAGTCCTCTACATCGCGTTCAGGGTAAAGGAGGCCTTTCGTGAGGAAGGAAAGAGAGGCGTAACGGTCGTGAAAGTCGCTTTCTTGATAGGCACCCTATTTTTAGCCGGAGGAGGCCTCTACTTCTTTGGAAGAGTCATTACACAACCCTCCTTCTCCACGGTTACGCCTCAACCTACACCAACGCTGACTACTCCTTCACCGACGATAACGCCTCCTCCAACCCCGAGCGGAACTAAGAAAGAAGAATTAACTTTAACGGTGACTTACCCGTCGAGGGTGAGGCTGAGAAGCGTATTCACGGTCACCTTCACCATAACAAACCCTACAAAAACTACGATGCACGACGTTAACATCCATCTGAACATGCTGCTCGAATATTGCAGTGTCGAGTCTTCCACCCATAAGCTAACGGGTAACATGGTAGAGGTTGGGGAAGTCCCTCCTGGAACAGTTGTCTGCCAACTCAACCTAGTCTCCCCCACCAAACCGACAAAGATACATGAAAAAGTCACTCTGACCTACCGCGAGATGAGTAAACCGATTATTCAAGAGGTGAATATCGCCGTCACAGGCAAACCATGAAACATAAATCCTTATCCCTTAAAATTAGGTATAGAGGCCTGAGGGAAGAGAGTATGAAGGTTAGGCTGGACAAGAGCTCCGCACTTGTAATAGTCGACGTGCAGAGAGACTTCTGTCGAGGAGGAGCCTTAGCCGTTCCTAACGGAGACGATGTGGTTCCTATACTAAATAAGTATATAGAGAAGTTTAAATCCGCCGGTGCAGTAGTAGTCGCAACCAGAGACTGGCATCCCAAGAACCACGTCTCCTTCAAGGGTAGGGGAGGCCCATGGCCGGAGCACTGCATACAAAACACGGCAGGCGCCGAGTTCCATCCAGAACTTAACCTACCAAGCGATGCGATAGTGGTCTCTAAAGGGACGGAGCCGGATGAAGAGGCCTACTCAGGCTTCCAAGGCACAGATCTAGAATCTAAGCTCAGACAGGTCGGCGTATCCAAGATATTCGTCGGAGGGCTAGCTACAGACTACTGCGTTAAACATACGGTCCTAGACGGTCTAAAGAGAGGGTTCGAGGTATACTTGCTCGAAGACGCCGTTAGAGGGGTGGACGTGCATGAAGGGGACAGCGAACGGGCGATAGCTGAAATGGTGAAGAAGGGAGCGAAAAAACTGAGGTTAGAGGACGTAGACTGACGGATCGAAAGACGATAAATTAATTACATAGAAATAGATTTTACAGATCGTTAGGCGCGGGGGTGTCCGAGTCTGGTCAAAGAGGAGGAGGCGGAGAGGTCTCCCCTTGGAGGAGCAGCGCTGAGGCCGCTGTGGCGTAGAAGACTTAAGATCTGCGCAGGCCTGCCAGGGTTCAAATCCCTGCCCCCGCACCAAACAAAATGCTGAAGACGACAGGTCTCCGCTCAACTTTCTGACCGAATTTCGTTTGCTTGGCAAATTAGAAAGTTCTTTTAAGACCGATCAGGTTAAAGTGCTCTGTTTTTTAAAGGAAAAAGAAGGGTCAACGGTCATTAGCATGGACAATTCGCTTCTCCTCCACAAAGTTGCATGCTTATCGCTTACTGAAAAGTTCCTAGAATTTCGTCTTCGACATTAATTTGTTCCAAGGTAAAGGAGGATTCGACTGTTCGAAGATTATAAGAAGGAGAGAATTAAGAGCCTTTAACCGAACGACATTCAAGGTTCTAGATAGGTTTAAGTATGACTAAACTTACGTTTGAGATGATACAAGTTGTACCAAATTAAAGTCAGACATAAAGGTCAAGTAACTTTGCCAGCTGAGTTGAGACGTAGACTGAAGATCGATGAGGGCTCCTTACTTGAGGTAGAGCTACGACCAGAAGGGATTTTACTGAAGCCTCTTCCTCCAATAGAGGGAGGTAGAGTGGTCGGAGAAGACGCTTATCGCGAGGTAATAGGGGATCTCGAGAAGTTGAGGAGAAAGTGGCGATGACTTCTGTGGCAGACACTAGGCTTCTTCTTACGCTAGAATTTCCGCCAAATCGGGAGGCAAAATCGAAAATAGAGGCCCTAATGCAGCGAGAACTTTCTCGAAGAATCCTTTTACCAGCTATAGTTTTAACAGAGTTTCTGAAGGTTGCTGGTTCGAGAATAGGGAAAGAAGCAGCCTCGACTAGGATAAGAGTCCTTAAAAGTAGAGGCGCAAAGGTTATTCCGCTAGATGAACGATCGGCTTTATTAGCAGGCAGTCTTCTCCTCGAACATCCAGAAGTACCGACAGCGGACGCCTTAATAGCCTCTATAGTATTTACTGGTAAAGCTAAGTACGTAATTACAAACGATCCTCATTTTAAAACTCTTGGAGTTAAGACTCGGTGGATTTAACGCTACTTGAGTATCTTTCCGGTTTCCAGATACCATAGGTAAAGGTCTAGCTCCGCTAGGTTAACGTTCAGTCTATCCGCTAACCTCTTTAGTAGACCTTCGATCTCGAGATATCTCTTCTTGGTCATGGTTTTAGGCTTCTCGACCAGCCGATATCTCGCCATCAGGTCTAGTATGTGGTAGTCTATGATCGCTAGGTCTGTGTATCCGACGTTTCTTAGGAAGTGGCTTGCCTCCTTGTATCCGATTCCTTTCACGTTTTTAACCAGCCACTCCCTCGCACTTTCACCGTCTAGGGACCCGAGGATCTCCCATAGTAGATCCTTAAGTTTTCTAGCCTCTACTATGTATTCCGCTCTCTTTCTCGGGTATCTGTGACCAAGCCTCCTCAGGGTTTCAGCCAATTCCTCTTCCGAAAGACTTAGGAATCCTTCACCCACCTCCTCTTGGATTCTGATGCTCTTCTCTGCGTCGAAGTTTGCGGTTAGGATGCAGAAGCATAGCTCCTTAAAAAGTTCGTCGCTTCCCTTTAGGCCGAGTTCCCTGAAC
>CAZVJZ010000025.1:11490-15487 GCA_964627655.1 uncultured Candidatus Bathyarchaeia archaeon | reverse complement strand
ATATAATAAAGGATACGTCTACAGGGGCACGCATCCAGTGAACTGGTGCCCCAGATGTGGCACCGCCATCGCCGACGCCGAAGTCGAATACGAACCTAGGGAAGGCGTACTTCACTATATAAGGTTCCGGATGAAGAATGGGGACTGCATTCCGATAGCCACAACTCGACCCGAACTCATACCAGCGTGCGTGGCCGTAGCAGTCCACCCAGAAGACGAAAGATATGTGAAGTATGTGGGTAGAAGAGTCGAGGTTCCCTTGGTCGGCAGGGAGGTTCCGGTGATAAAGGATGAAGCCGTAGACCCGGAGTTCGGGACAGGAGCCGTCATGATCTGCACCTACGGGGATAAGGACGACGTTAAGACCGTGGCTAAACACGGGTTACCCGTAATAATAATCCTCGACGAGGAGGGGAAGCTGAACGAGAAGTCCGGCAAGTACCGGGGTCTCACAGTTCAAGAAGCTAGGAAGGCGGTGGTCGAAGACCTCCGGTCTGAAGGCTATCTTGAAAAAGTTGAGCCTTTAAGGCGGGAGGTCGGTGTATGCTGGAGGTGTAAGACCCCGGTCGAGATACTCGAGCGTACACAATGGTTCATGAAGACCCGTGTCTTAACCGAGAGGGTCGAGCAGGAAGCCTACAAGATAGCATGGTATCCAGACCATATGAGGAACAGGCTTATAGACTGGGCAAGGTCGCTTAACTGGGACTGGGTGATCTCTAGACAGAGAGTCTTTGCGACCCCCATACCGATATGGTACTGCGCTAACTGCGGTGAGATAATCCTAGCTAAGCCTGAATGGTTGCCGATAGACCCTAAACTCGAGAAGCCTAAGCTAGACAGATGTCCCCGGTGTGGCTCCACAGAGTTTAAGCCTGAAACAAGCGTCTTGGACACTTGGTTCGACTCCTCGATAACCTGCGCCGTTCATGCGGGATGGCCTGATAAAGAGGACTGGAGTAGGTTCTTCCCGGCCGACGTACACCCCTCCGGGGCAGACATAATCAGAACATGGGCATACTACCTCATGGTTAGGCATTTAGCCTTATTCGACGAGAAGCCTTTTAAGACCTGTCTGATAAACGGCATGGTCCTAGGCACAGACGGAAGGAAAATGAGTAAGTCCTTAGGCAACTACATAGCTACAGAGGAGGTCTTCGGCAAGTACGGCGCCGACGCCACCAGACAGTGGGCTGCGGGTGGAGGAGCAACAGGCTCTGACATCCCGTTCAGATGGGCAGACGTCGAGTATGGAAGACGTTTCCTGAGGAAACTGTGGAACGCTGCACGCTTCATAAGCATAAACTTGAAGGACTTCGAGCCGGAAGTCGAGGTCAAGCTAAAACCCATAGATAGATGGATACTCAGCAAGCTCGAGAGGGTCAAGCTCAAAGTAACTGAGGCCCTCGACAACTATCAGTTCAACATAGCCCTCGAAACTCTAAGAGGCTTCATCTGGCACATCCTCTGCGACCAGTATATAGAGGCCGTGAAGTACAGGCTGTACAATCCGGAGGTCTACGGCGAGGAGGGCAAGAGAGCGGCTCAAAAGACTCTTTACGACGTACTGTACACGTCCATCCAGCTACTCGCACCGATATGCCCGCATATAACAGAGGAGATCTACGAGTCTATGTTTAAGGAGGATAAGGGATACACAAGCATACACGTCTCCCCATGGCCTAAGCCTGACAGGGAGAGAATAGATGAAGAAGCTGAAAAGGAGGGAGACTTAACGATAGCCGTTATAAACGCTTTCAGAAGAGAGAAAGCTAGGCAGAGAATACCGTTAAACATTAAGGTCGACGAGGCAACGGTCTATGCATCCTCGGACTGGGAGGCTGAAACCATTAAGCGGAACCTAGAGGTGATTAAAGGCACCTGTAAGATCGGGCGGGTCGAGGTTTCCAGGTCGGAGGGGCAAGGTAGAGAGGTGGAAGACTATCCAAACTTGAAGGTTGCCCTAAAAATCTAACCATTACTGATCAAGGCTTATAGCGTAGGATTGCTGCTATACCGCCGAAGGACTCTAAAAGCATCTTTCCCTCCTCTGTCTCGGTAGATATTATCTCGACCGCAGAGCCTGCTTTTTCCCCTAGCTCCGCTAGCTCCTCTATAACTTCGACTTCGTTCTCTACATGCAGTGAGATGTTTGAGCATTTTGGACATTGCTTTGCGGAGATTTCCTTCTCGAAGCCTATTAGGTCCCTCCTCTTTAAGGTTTCCTGGTACTCGTAGCCGCATGAAGAGCACTTGACGTTCACCCTAACGTCCTCCAAGCCTTCAGAGAGGAGGAGGGTCTCGACTGCACCGGCCTCGAGGAACCTTCTCACGTCTCTCTCGCCGTATATCGCTAACCCAGTGTCGTGGCCTAGATGGTAGAGAAATCGCTGGATAAGCCTCTTCTCCTCGATACATCTAACCTTCCTCAGTATCTCAGGCGCCTTCTCCAGCATCTCCTTTACGCCTTGCTCGCCGACGTAAGCAGTGTCGATGGTCGCTAAAACCTTATCTCTCAATGAGTAATGTAGGTATTCGCCCTTCTCGAAGTCGTACTTCGTCGGCCCAGGCCCACCGATGATTATCCCCTTCAGGTCTGGAACGCTTAGAAATATCTCGTTGGCGTGTTTGGCAACCCTCTTGAAGTACTCTAGGATCTTGGCTTCCCTGATCCTTTCGAACCTCCTCGCAGACTGTCCTCCAGCCCTAGTCTTGCCTGGGACACCGGATGTTATCTCCCTAACTATCTCAACCCTCTTACCGCTGAGGATTGCAAAGGTCGCTGAACCTGCGTCGAAGACTAGTATCCCATAGTTCTCACGTTCCTTAAGGAACTCCTCCAGATACTCTGTGTGAAACCTGCTGTCACACCTGTACAGGTATATGCTTATAGGCTCAGGAGGCACTATCACGTATGTCTCTATCTTCTCGCTTCCAGGGCCGTTCTGAGGGATCGAACCGCAGAAGATCACTAGACCGTTCTCCGGAACCCGACTAAAGAGCTTCAGCCTCTGCATAACCTTAACTATGGCGTCCTGAACGTTCTTCCTCGTGGTAGTCGATTTGATGTTGGAGGCCGTCCCGTACTCCTGCCTTAGCATGTTAACTACCTCGCTTATGCTCCTGCCTGGAGGCACGTAGAGCGATATTAGCTCCGTGCCCCGGCCTTCCTTCTTTTTCAGGTATTCTATGGCTTTCCTAAGCCTATACTTCTGCAGTGAAGTTCTCTTAACACTCATCGAGCATCCTCCGGCTATGGCCTTCGCGCACCCAGCAACTAAGAATCTAGCTTCGCCTTTTAGGCGGCGACGTAAACTTCGAGCGCTGAGAGCGATTTAGATCGAATGACTAAGCAACCAATATAAATATTTAGTGTCCGTAAGGGTTAAAATTCTTCATAAGTTTTAAAAATAACTCTCCTTCTCATTTATATCTAGAAGGGTACCTACGGTGATTCGCTATGCGTCTACACCGTAGTGTTTTAGCCCTGTTTCTACTGATAGCCCTTCTACAGTTCCCCGTTGAAGGAACAGACATATCTCCATCCACGACTGTAGCTTCCACTTCATCGACGCAAGCGTCAGACCTGCTCAACGAGCTAGGCGACCTCGAGGTTTTAGGATTCGTCTACCACTTCGACAGTAGAGTGTGATCAGCCATAGGAGTCGACCCTGCCTACGGAAGGTAAGCCTGAAGGCGTAGAGTTCCCGCATGGCTTCTTCTCCTTCACGATAACAGGGCTGACACCCGGTCAGACGGTGACCCGTGACCATAACGCTTCCCTTCGACATGCCAGTAGGGACTCAGTACTGGAGCCAGAAGGGTGGTATCAGATACCGATAGGAGACGACGATGGAGAAGCTAACGGGGTAATAGTGGACGCCGGCGGACCCGGCATACCAAGCCCAGCACCCACCGCGCCTCCGGTAGGCGGGGTGATACTCTATCCCACCGGACCTAAAGGTGCTATCGGCCTACGGAATCCTAGCGCTTCTCT